>NZ_WKZG01000021.1:0-40921 GCF_009679665.1 Faecalibacterium sp. BIOML-A4
CGCCCCTATGAGGAAGTTGCATGGGCCACTTTCTACCGCGATATTACCGCAGCACCTACCGAACCGGATGAAGCATACTGACTTTTATACTATTTCGCAGATGTGACCGGATTTTCGAGGTGGTCTGCGTATGGATAAGAAACCTGACCGTTCCGAAATAATTACAATGAGCCTCTTGTATGCTTTAACGCTGGTGCTTACGGTATTAAAAGTGACGAGAACGTTTTCACTGCCTTGGTTGTGGGTACTGGGTCCACTTTGGCTTGGCACACGTCGGTACCGTGATTAGGGCTGCTTGCGCTGGGAGATCTCTCCCAGCGTTTTCTCTATGAAAGAAAGTTGCTGGAGAAAAAAATTCTCCAGCAACTTTGTCTTTGATGAATAAAGGAAATTTTTTATTTAACTATTCTCACTATTATTTGATTTAGTGATTTTTTTCTTCTTTGGAGAAACCAGTTTGTGACCGGAATAAATGGACATGCCCATACAAAGCAATGAAGAATAGGCAAAATATTTATGCGCAGTCATAGATTTTTTGATTCCAGAATAAATGCATCCCAACATACAGAAAAGTGCGCCTAAGGACCAGTATTTATGTGATTTCATGATTTGATACCTCCTTTGATTTAACTAATCCAATTATAACGGCTTTTTACGAAAATGCAAGCATTACCGGGAACGCTTGCATGTGGATGCTGTGACTGCCGCTACGGTCATGATCGGTGGGCATTACGAACAAGGCTCACATGTAGCATTCGACTCCGAATATCAGCCGGCACACATATGAGGACGGAAAATGTAGCAGCTTTTGAAAAAAATTGCTTTTTTCTGCTCAAAGTGCTACAATCGGAATATACCGAATACAAAGGGAGGAAAGCTCCCATGCCAAGATCGCCACGGTGCCGTCAAATTTGTGGCGTACCACAGGTCGATACATTCTGTCCCAACGGGTGCGAGAATACCGAGCCGATCCTGCTGACGCTGGACGAATACGAGGTCATTCGGCTGGTTGACTTGGAGCAGCAAACCCACGAGCAGTGTGCCGCTCAAATGGACATTTCCCGCTCTACCGTGCAGGAGATTTACGAAAGCGCACGGAGCAAGATCGCAGCGTATCTTGTCCACGGGAAACCACTGCACATCACCGGGGGAAACTACCGCATCTGCGGAGGACAGGAGGCAGCTCACTGCGGCCGTTGCTGCCGGATGCAGAGAGCCAACATGGAAAAATCAGGCAAAACTTGCAAAGGAGATTCCATTATGAAAATTGCAGTTGCCTATGAAAACGGTCAAATCTTTCAGCATTTCGGTCACGCCGAGCAGTTCAAGCTTTATGAAGCTGTGGACGGCAAAATCACTCATGCGAAAGTCGTTGACACCAACGGCAGTGGTCACGGCGCACTGGCAGGCTTCCTAATGCAGCACGGTGTGGACACTTTGGTTTGCGGAGGCATCGGCGGCGGTGCGCAGGCAGCACTCGCCGAAGCGGGCATCAAGCTCTACGGCGGTGTCAGCGGGGACGCTGACGCGGCGGTGAGCGCATTGCTCAACGGAAGTTTGGGCTACGATCCCAACGTTCACTGTGACCACCATGACCATGAGCACGGCGAGGCTGGTCACTCCTGCGGTGACCACGGCTGCGGCAAGCATAGCTGCCATTGATATGGAACGCACACTGACACAACTTCCGTTCTGGTCATCCTTGACCGAACGCGAAATGGACACACTACGCCGAAGTGCCTTTGTCCGTCATTATAAAAAAGGTGCGTTCGTTCACAGCAGCGACAATGAATGTCTCGGAATGCTGTTTATTCTTTCCGGCGAGATCCGCACCTATCTTCTCTCTGATGAGGGGCGGGAGGTAACGCTGTTCCGCCTGTATCCGGGCGAACTATGCGTGCTTTCCGCCTCCTGCGTGATCAGCCAGATCACCTTTGATACGCAAATGACTGCCGGAATGGATACGGACGTTCTGGTTATCCCTGCAAATGTCATTGCTGCACTCAAGGAGAAAAATCTCCATGTCCGCTGTTTTCTCTATGAACTGGCAACGAAACGGTTTTCTGATGTGATGTGGGCGATGCAGCAGATCATGTTCAAGGGGCTGGATCAGCGGCTGGCAGAATTTCTCTTTGCCGAAGCGGAACGTACCGGCTCCGACACGATACGTATGACCCATGAGCAGATCGCCCAGCACATCAGCTCGGCACGGGAGGCAGTGGCACGGATGCTCAAAAGCTTCTCGGAGGACGGACTGGTGGAGCTGAAGCGTGGTGCAATCACGCTGCGGGATAAGAACAGACTAAATCGTCTAAAATAAAAAGGAATGTGACTTCGTCACGGAATAAAATCATAGATTTGCTACAATAAAAGCAGAAAAGCAGGAAGGAGTATCCACCATGAAAGAAACGAAATACGCAGGAACTCAAACCGAAAAAAACCTGATGGCTGCCTTTGCCGGTGAGTCCGAGGCACGCAACAAGTACACCTATTTTGCATCCAAGGCCAAGAAGGAAGGCTTTGAGCAGATCGCGGCACTGTTCCTCAAAACCGCTGATAATGAGAAGGAACACGCCAAGCTGTGGTTCAAAGAACTGAACGGCATTGGCGACACCGCAGAAAACCTTCTCTCCGCCGCTGAGGGTGAGAACTACGAGTGGACGGATATGTACGACGGCTTTGCCAAAACAGCCGATGAGGAAGGTTTCCATGAGCTGGCCCAGCGTTTCCGCCTGGTCGCCGCCATTGAAAAGCACCACGAGGAGCGCTACCGTGCCCTGCTGCACAATGTGGAGATGGCGGAGGTCTTCGCCAAGAGCGAGGTCAAGGTGTGGGAGTGCCGCAACTGCGGTCACATCGTCGTGGGCGAGAAGGCCCCGGAGGTTTGCCCCACCTGCAACCATCCCCAGAGTTATTTTGAAATTCACGCAGAAAACTATTAAAGAAAGAAAAGGAGAATTATCATGGAGCAGAAGTTTTACATTTGCAAGCATTGCGGTAACATCATTGCCAAAGTTAAGGACGCAGGCGTCCCTGTTGTCTGCTGCGGCGAGCCGATGAGCGAGATCGTTCCCGGCACCACCGATGCCGCCGTGGAGAAGCACGTCCCTGTCTGGACAGTGGAAAACGGCATCGTCCATGTCAAGGTCGGCTCCGTGGAGCACCCCATGCTGCCGGAGCACTACATCGAATGGGTATCTCTCCAGACCAAGCAGGGCAATCAGCGTAAGGAACTGCATCCCGGCGAAAAGCCGGAGGTCTGCTTCGCTCTCTGCGAGGGCGATGAGGTCGAGGCGGTCTACGCCTACTGCAACCTCCACAGTCTGTGGAAAGCGTAATTCACCTTCTTAAAATCCGGTGCTCAAAAAGCACCGGATTTTTTTATCAATGTAACCTCGTCACAGAAAAAGACTTTGTCCTGCGGTATGATAAAGCCACAATCAAGAAAGAGCTGGCGAACATGAAAATCAAGCTCAATCCCGATCAGGAGATTGTCAGCACCATCAGAAAAGGACTCAAGCGCACCGGCGGGTACTGCCCCTGCCTCAGGGAGCGCACAGAGGCAACCAAATGTATGTGCCAGGAGTTCAAGAATCCAATTGCAGATCCGGGCTTCGAGGGGGTCTGCCACTGTATGCTCTATTACAAATCCTTGTAGGATTAAGGGAGGAAAGCTATGCTGTCAAAGAAACTGGCTGCCATAGATAAGACGCGGTGTGTCGCCTGTGGTGTGTGTGAAAATACCTGCCCACTGGGGGCCGTCAAGGTGCGCCGTGGCTGCTACGCCGCCGTGGAGGCGGAACGCTGCGTAGGCTGCGGCAAGTGCGCAAAGCTCTGTCCCGTCGGCTGCATTGAGGTGAAAGTGAGGGCTGACGCATGAAAGCAAAGCATTGGTACGATTACCTGTGGGTATATGCCATCATCTATTTTGCACTGGGCTTTTTCAATATCCTGTTCGCGTGGCTGGGTATGATCGATTTTCTTCTGCCGCTGCTTTTAGCCATCTTTGGCGGGAACAAATTCTTTTGCAACCACCTCTGTGGACGGGGTCAACTGTTCAGCAAGCTGGGGACAGACCTTAAATGCTCCCGCTGCATGCCCACGCCCCGCTGGATGTCCTCCAAGTGGTTCCGTTATGCCTTTTTGCTCTTTTTCCTGACGATGTTCGGCAACATGGTGTTCCAGACCTATCTGGTCGCTGCTGGTGCTACGTCCCTGCGGGAGGCCATTAAGCTGTTCTGGACATTCCGTGTGCCGTGGAGCTGGACTTATACAGCCGGTACGGTCACTGACTGGGTGGCGCAGTTCAGCTTTGGCTTTTATAGCCTCATGCTGACCTCTCTGCTGCTGGGTCTGATCGTTATGGTGCTCTACATGCCCCGCACATGGTGTGCGTTTTGCCCGATGGGAACCATGACGCAGAGTATTTGCAAGCTGAAAAACAAAAAATAAACAAAGATAACAGAACGGAGCCTTTCTCATGGCTGAACTGAAAATTACTGCTGCGAATTTTGAAAATGAGATACTGCATTCCGACAAGCCCGTCCTGCTGGATTTCTATGCGGACTGGTGCGGACCGTGCAAAATGCTCTCTCCCGTACTGCATGAGCTTGCCGAAGAAAAAAGCGGTACGCTCAAGGTGGGCAAGGTCAACGTGGACGAGCAGATGGAGCTGGCAATGCGTTTTCAAGTATCCAGCATCCCGATGCTGGTCGTATTCAAGGATGGAAAGGCCATTACCAAATCGGTCGGCTATCGGCCTAAGTCGGAGATTGCCGCAATGGTGGAGGGCGCAAGATGAAAGTTGTGATCGTAGGCGGTGTGGCGGGCGGTGCTTCTGCCGCTGCCCGCATCCGCCGTTTGGATGAACACGCCCAGATCATCATGATCGAGCGCAGTGGCTATGTGTCCTATGCCAACTGCGGTCTGCCGTATTATGTGGGCGGTGTGATCAAGGAGCAAGAAGAACTGACACTGCAAACTCCGGAGAGCTTCTGGGACCGCTTTCGCATTGATGTACGGGTACGGCAGGAAGTAACTGCGATCAATCCCGCAGAGAAAACCGTCACTGTCCGCACACTGGACAGCGGGAAGATCTATACGGAAACCTATGACAAACTGCTCCTCGCACCCGGCGCAAAGCCGACGGTTCCTGCGCTTTCCGGCGTCAGCAGTGAGCGTGTTTTCACGCTGCGCACCGTGGAGGATACCCTCCGCATTAGGCACTTTGTAGAGGATCAGAAGCCGAAAAACGCTGTTTTGGCTGGCGGCGGCTTTATCAGTCTGGAAATGGCGGAAAACCTTACAGAAATGGGCGTTTCTGTCACCATCGTCCAACGTCCAAAGCAGCTATTAGCGCCGCTGGATACGGATATGGCGAGCTTTGTCCATGCGGAAATGCGCAGACACGGCGTGACTCTGCGGTTGGGGGAAACCGTCACCGGATTTCGACAGGACGGAGATTCCGTGCTGACCCTGTTGGAGGGTAGTGAGCCGCTGCATTCGGATATGGTTTTGCTGGCCATCGGCGTCACGCCGGACACCCATCTGGCAAAAGAGGCCGGACTTGAGCTGGGTATTCGTGGCAGCATCGCTGTCAACGAACGGATGGAAACCTCCGTGCCGGACATCTATGCTGTGGGCGATGCCGTAGAGGTCACCCATTTTGTAACCGGGCAGAAAGCGTTGATTTCGCTGGCGGGACCCGCCAACAAGCAGGGACGCATTGCCGCTGACAATATCTGCGGCGGCAACAGCCACTTTACCGGCTCTCAGGGTTCGTCTGTTCTGAAACTGTTTGGCTTGACAGCGGCCTCCACGGGTATCAATGAAAAGGCAGCGCAGGCAGCAGGAATCGCTTACGACAAAGTCGTACTTTTCCCAGCATCCCACGCTGCCTATTATCCCGGCGCACGGTCAATGGCAATGAAGGTACTGTATGAAAAAGAAAGCCTGCGGTTGCTCGGTGCGCAGATCGTTGGCGGCGACGGTGTGGACAAGCGTATTGATGTACTGGCAACGGCCATTCGCGCAAAAATGACAGCTTTGGAACTGACGGAACTTGACCTTTCCTATGCGCCGCCCTATTCCTCTGCCAAGGATCCGGTCAATATGGCCGGTTTTATGATCGAGGATTTGGAGAGCGGGAAAGTGCAGCAGTTCCATTGGAATGATGTTGAGGGCTTGCCCTGCGATGGCAGTGCGACGCTGCTGGACGTCCGTACGGAAGGCGAATATCGGCGTGGGCACTTGAATGGATTCCGCAATATTCCACTGGACGATCTGCGGGAGCACTTGGACGAGTTAGAGCGGGACAAGCCTATCTATGTGAATTGCCAGACTGGGCTTCGCAGTTATCTGGCCTGTCGGCTTTTGACGCAGTATGGTTTCAGCTGTTCCCATCTCTCCGGCGGATACAGTTTTTATCAGGTTGTAACACAAGAGCAGCAGACAGCGCGGAGCGCCTATCCCTGCGGAATGGAGAAACTATGAGTGAAAATTTATTTGGCTTGACGGTTGCGGCAGATAAAGGCTTAGATGATCTGCAGTGCCAGCGCCTTTTAAGCGAAAATCGCAGGTATCAGGAAGTCATGCTGCAATACCGATGTGCGCTGAAAGCACTGGAAAGCAGGTTGGAAATTCTAAACGAAGAGTTTTCATTGCAGCATGACCGCAATCCGATAGAAAGTATGAAAAGTCGCTTGAAGTCGCCGTCCAGCATTATGAATAAGATGCAGAAGCGCGGACTTTCTCTGGATTTTCCGACCATGCAGGCAAATATCATGGATATTGCCGGTGTGCGGGTGATCTGCTCTTTCGAGGAGGATGTGTTCTTTTTGGCAAAGTGCTTAAAAGATCAGTCTGACATTGAAATCATCACGGAGAAAGATTATATTTCACACCCTAAGCCAAATGGCTATCGCAGTCTGCACCTGACGATCCGGCTGCCGGTATTCTTTGCGGAAAAAGAGATCCATGTGCCAGTGGAGATACAACTCCGTACAATCGCTATGGACTTCTGGGCAAGCCTTGAGCATACCATCCGTTACAAGAAAAACTTGCCGATAAATGCTGAAGTCGAAACTGAATTGAAAGAGTGCGCCGATTCCAGCAGAGAGTGGGATGGTAAAATGGAGCATCTACTGCACATCCTAACTTAATATGCACTGAATAAAAGAAAAAGCCTTATATTTCAATCCATAGAGGCCAATCTGTTGTATAATCGGAGCAAGAGAACTGGCAAAAATCCAGCAAAAACCTTGTACATGGAGGGCAGCTATGTATCGTTACAGCAATGGCCAGATCAGCTTGGCGGATTAATCGAGTATCTAATGCAGCAGGAGACCATCCTCCGGAAATGTAATGCAGTGCTGGATCTATCGTCCGTGTATGAGAAAATGGTGCAGTTGTGCAGCAAAGAAGATAGTCGTCCGCCCCTCGCCCCAGCGTTCATCGTAAAGTACCTGCTGGTGAGTTTCCTGTACAGCAAACCATCGAACTGGCAGATCAGGCAGCGCACCCCTTCACCTCAAAGCTAACGAAGCTGATGAACTGCACGCTGCCACCAGCCTTCAGTACCTCCATCACAACTGCGACGTGGACGTTCAGTGCCGCCTCCCTGTCCTTTCTTCGTCAGGCCAGGCTTTTTTCGCAATAGTGGCGACGAATTCGTTCTTGCTGTTTTTCGTTTGAAAAGAGCCTTATGGCCTTGGCGCTCTCCGGTCGTGGGTGGCGTAGTAGGCTCGCTTATTTTCGTACATGCAATAGTCGGCCTTGTCCAGCAGCGTTTGCATGATGCAGCCTTCATAATCGGCGGAGATCGCCCAACCGTAGGCGTAGCTGAGAGGAAGCTGATTGCCGTCACGGTTTGCAGCGTCGGCTTCCCTGCGCAGACTGTCCAGTATGCCCTCCACCTCCTGCCGGTCCGTATGGTAAATGACCGCCATAAATTCGTCGCCGCCGTATCTGCCCACGAAATGCTTTTCCGGGATCACCCGGCGTAAAAGCCGGGCAAAGCTCAGGATCAGTTGATCACCCGCCGAATGACCCCTCGTATCGTTGACGGTTTTCAGATTGTTCAGGTCAAATATGACGCAGGCCGTAGGCTCCCGGAGAATTTCCCTGTTGTTGAGAAGCTCCTCGCAGGAGCCTTTGTTGGGCAGGCCGGTATGGATGTCAATGTATGCCTTCTGCTCCAGCAGTTGGTTTTTCCGGGCCATTTTCAGTGCCATGGCGGTCTGGAGCATGATCAGGATCACCAGGCACAGCATATCCAGTGCCGAGAGGATCTCAATAGTGCGGATCTTCATGGCGATCTTTTCTGAATAATGTTCCGCGGCAGACACCGTTTCGTCCGCCATTTCAAAATAGGTCTCGCTCATGGCAACGATTTGGGTGTTCTCATATCCACGCTGTCTGGCCGCCGCGACCTCCGCCTTGAGCCGCTCCCAGTAGGCACGCTGGATGTCCAGCCTTTCCTGATAGGCCGCGTCCTTGAGCTTTACCAATTCGTAGTGCCCATCCCCGGATGTCAGATCGCTTAAAATATCGTCTAAATACGCGATCAACTCATCGTTTCGGGTGCCTGTGATCTCCAGCTTTACCGCCCGCTGCGTGGCTCCGCGCACCAGCCCGGCATAATTGATGACGCGGGCCGTGCCCTTCAGGTTGCCAATCTCGACCATCATCAGAGCGACAAGAATCACCAAAATCAGCACAAGGCAGCTTTGCAGGATGCTGATGAGATTTTTGCGATCTATTTTTACATTTCCTTTTATCATAACGACCTCGATCACGGAACGACCATGATATTCTTTATTGCGAATCAGTCTTGGTGAATACTTTACTCTGTAACGCACATCATGTCAATAACAATGGAAATTTTTCTACTGTCTCCCAAGAATGATCGGCATGATAAAATAATCTATATTTTCCCCCTGCTGCGGGGCTGGCTTTTTGAGCCTTGCTACAAACTCAAAGCACGCACTTTATTGATTGTTTCGGTTGGATGGCTTAGGCTTGTCAGGGATCGCCTCATCCGCCTTGGATGGACGACCCCTGCGAGCCCCAACCAATTCCTCTGCTTTCTGGTTTTCAGGCATAGTCTTTTCTGCTTTTGGCGGACTGCCACGGCACAGCTTTTTCGGCTTCTATAATTGTAATGAACATGGCTTTTCGCTGAATTGAAAGCGAAGCTGACCCGGGCTGGGGCGGTCTGTAATAAAGCGATATTTTTTTTGAAACTATCTTGACAAAATTTATCAAGATTGATATTATGGTATTAACAAGCAAGCGAAAAGAGGATGTGGAGCATGATCATCACCAAAGAGACGGACTACGCGCTGCGCATTTTGCGGGTGCTGATGGACGGGGAGAAGCATTCGGTGGCCGAGATGTCGGAAACGGAATTGATCCCCAATCAGTTTGCCTACCAGATTCTGCGCAAGCTCTCCGCCGGCAATTTGGTGCGGGTGAGCCGCGGCGCTCTCGGCGGCTGCGCGCTGTCCTGCGATCTGGACGCGACCTCTCTCTACGATCTCATGGGGGTCGTGGGGGAGCGGGGCATCCTGTGCGCCTGCATGGAGCCGGGATATGAATGCCACTGGCAGGACAAGCATGGGCGGTGCGCCATCCACTGTCAGCTGGCGGCCTTGCAGAAAAAGCAGGACGAGGCGTTCCGTGCCGTGAGCCTGCGCAGGCTGCTGACCGGCGGATCCGATCCCCAAGATACAAGCAAGCTGTAAAATTTTAAAAGGAGGTACCCGTATGCTGTTTCAAACCACGTCGGCGCACGAAGAGCTGCGCGCGAAGATCCGGAGTTTTGCGGAGGAGGAGATCAAGCCCCTCGCATTTTTAATGGATCAGAACAACGAGTTTCCCGATGAGGCTGTCAAGAAGCTGGGCAAGCTGGGCTGGATGGGCATTCCCTACCCCAAGGAGTACGGCGGTGCCGGTCTTGATGCTCTGAGCTACGCCATCGCGGTGGAGGAGCTGGCCCGTGTGGACGGCGGCACGGGCGTAATCCTCTCCGCCCACGTCTCCCTCGGCTCATGGCCCATTTTCGCCTATGGCACCGAGGAGCAGAAGAAGAAATATCTGGTTCCGCTGGCCAAGGGCGAGAAGATCGGCGCCTTCGGCCTTACGGAGACCAACGCCGGATCTGACGCCGGCGGCACGGAGACCACGGCGCTGGATAAGGGGGACTACTACCTCCTCAACGGCGGCAAGATCTTCATTACCAACGCCCCTAAGGCGGACACCTATGTGGTTTTCGCCGTCACCACGCCGGACATCGGCACCCGGGGCATCTCCGCTTTCATCGTGGAGAAGGGCTGGAAGGGCTTTGAGTTCGGCGACCACTATGACAAGATGGGTATTCGCTCCTCCTCCACGGCGGAGCTGATCTTTAACGACGTGAAGGTTCCCAAGGAAAACCTATTGGGCAAGGAGGGCGAGGGCTTCAAGATTGCCATGTCCACGCTGGACGGCGGGCGCATCGGCATCGCCGCGCAGGCGCTGGGCATCGCCCAGGGCGCGTTTGAGCACGCGTTGAGCTATTCCAAGGAGCGCGTCCAGTTCGGCAAGCCCATCGCGGCCCAGCAGAGCATCGCCTTCAAGCTGGCGGATATGGCAACCAAGCTGCGCTGCGCCCGGTTCCTCATCTACTCCGCGGCGGAGCTGAAGGAGCAGCACGCGCCTTACGGCATGGAGTCCGCCATGGCGAAGATGTACGCCTCGGACATCGCGCTGGAGGTCACCAACGATGCCTTGCAGATCCACGGCGGCAGCGGCTACCTCAAGGGCATGGAGGTGGAACGGGCCTACCGCGACGCCAAGATCACCACCCTCTACGAGGGCACTAACGAGATCCAGCGGGTGGTCATCGCCTCTCATCTGTTGGGCAGGCTGGGCAAGAGCTCCGGCGGCGAGAGCCGTTCGGCGGCCAAGAAACCCGCGCCCATCACCGGCATTCGCAAAAAGACCATCTTCCGGGAGGGGGATGCTGCCCAGCAGGTGGCCGACCTTGTGGCGGCGCTGAAGAAGGATGGTCACGACTTCTCCGTGGGCATCCCTATGGATACGCCCATCCCGCAGGCGGAGCGGGTGGTCTCCGCGGGCAAGGGCATCGGGGAGAAAAAGAACATGAAACTGGTAGAGTCGCTGGCCAAGGCCGCCGGCGCGGCCATCGGTTCTTCCCGCCCTGTGGCGGAGACTCTCAAATATCTGCCGCTGAACCGCTATGTGGGTATGTCCGGTCAGAAGTTCACCGGCAATCTGTACATCGCCTGCGGCATCTCCGGCGCATCCCAGCACCTTAAGGGCATCAAGGACGCCTCCACCATCGTGGCCATCAATAAGAACGGTAACGCGCCTATCTTCAAGAACTGCGACTACGGCATCGTGGGCGATGTGGAGGAGATCCTGCCCCTGCTCACTGCCGCGCTGGATAGCGGCGAAAAGCTGCCCGCGCCGCCCATGGTAAAGATGAAGCGGCCCACGCCGCCGAAGCCCGCCCCCATCGGCGACCGCTACGTCTGCAGCGGCTGCGGCTACGAGTATGTGCCGGAGTTGGGCGACGAGGACGGCGAGATCGCGCCCGGTACCCTCTTTGAGCAGCTTCCCGCCGAGTGGGTGTGTCCCGAGTGCGCGGAGACGAAGGATCAATTTGTAAAGGCTTGAGGCCGTGAAGGAGGCAAGATAAGATGTATTGCGTGCGTAAAGTAACGAACGACCTCTACTGGGTGGGCGCCAACGACCATCGCCTGGCCCTGTTTGAAAACTGCTTTCCCATTCCCCGGGGCGTAAGCTACAACGCCTACTGCCTGCTGGATGAAAAGACGGTGCTCTTTGACACGGTGGACTGGTCTGCCTGCCGCCAGCTTTTGGAAAATCTGGCGTATGTGCTGGATGGCCGCGAGCTGGACTACCTGCTGGTCAACCATCTGGAGCCGGATCACGCCGCCTGCATCGAGGAGATCCTGCTGCGCCATCCCAAGGTGAAATTGATCTCCAATGAGAAGGCATTCATGCTCATGCGGCAGTTCGGCTTCCATGTGGACGGACATGAGTGCATCGAGGTGAAGGAGGGCGACACCTTCTCCTTCGGCAAGCACACCGTCACCTTTGTGGGCGCGCCTATGGTTCACTGGCCGGAGGCCATGGTGACCCTCGACGTCACCGACGGCGTCCTCTTTTCCGCCGACGCCTTCGGCACCTTCGGCGCGCTGGACGGCAAGCTGTTCGCCGACGAGGTGGACTTCGAGCGGGACTGGCTGGACGACGCCCGCCGTTACCTCACCAACATCGTGGGCAAGTACGGCCCCCACATCCAGCTCCTGCTGAAAAAGGCCGGCGGCGTTTTGGATCAGATCAAGTACATCTGCCCGCTCCACGGCCCCGTGTGGCGCAAGAATCTGGGCTGGTTCATCGAAAAGTACGACACATGGAGCCGCTATGCCCCTGAAACCCAGGGCGTGCTCATCGTCTACGCCTCTATGTATGGCAACACGGAGAACGCGGCGCAGGCGCTGGCGACGTCGCTCTGCGATAAGGGCATGAGCAAGGTGGCGATGTACGATGTGTCCTCCACTCATGTCTCCCAGCTGATCTCCGAGGCGTTTAAGTACAGTCACATTGTCCTAGCCTCTGTGACCTACAACCTCGGCATCTACCCCGCCATGCATGACTTCCTCATGGATATGAAGGCACTGAATCTGCAAAACCGCACCTTTGCCATCATTGAAAACGGCTCATGGGCGGTGAAGTCCGGTGACCTCATGCAGAAATTCGTCAACAATGAGCTTAAGAACATGACAGTGCTCAACGAGCGGCTCAGTCTCGCCTCGTCCATGGGCACGGACAAGCGCACTGAGCTGGAAGCACTGGCGGACGCCATTCTGGAATCTATGAAGTAACTGGCAAGGAAAGCCAAAACCAAGACAACAGACAACAAACAGCCCCGCCGCGTCGGCTGCAGAAAAACCGGCTTTCAAAAACAGAGCGGGCAAGCGTGATACTGCGCTTGCCCGCTCTTTGCCCAAAAGGACATGAGAAGTGCCCGGAGAAGATGAGAGGATCGAAATGGAGATCAGAAAACGAAACGGGGAGTCTGTTCCCTTTCAACAGGAGAAAATTTTCAACGCCATGAAAAAGGCGTTTGACGGACAGGGCAAGGAGATCGGGAGCAGAGAGATGGATGAGATCCTCGCCACCGTTCTCAACAATCTCTCCGTCACAGTGCCGCTCACCGTAGAACGTGTGCAGGACGAGGTGGAGCGAACGCTCATGGAGCGCGGACACTATGAGGTGGCCAAGGCGTACATCCTCTACCGCGAAAAGCGGTCTGCGCTGCGCCGTGTCCGGCATACCATCGCGCGGACGGTGGGGGATGACTCGCTTGACGAGGTGCTGCGCCGCATCCAGATGGATTTTACCGAGGAAGTCTACTCCCTCGCGGCGCTTCAAATGAAGTTTGAGAGTTTCTGTCGCCTGGGCATGACGGAGGATGAGCGGGCTGAGGCACTGACCAAGGCGGCGGTAGAGCTGACTACGGCAGAGGCACCCAAGTGGGAGTTCATCGCGGCACGGCTTCTGAACCACTCCTTTCGCTGTCGCAACGCACAGGAATGGGAGGGGCGCGGCGTCTGCGACCTCTATGGCAAGCTTCGCTATCTGACGGATAAGGGACTCTACGGTGACTATATCCTTGCCCACTATACCCACGAGGAGATTGCCATGGCGGAGGACTTTCTCTGCCCGGAACGGGACGAGCTGTTCACCTACTCCGGCCTTGACCTGCTGCTCAAACGCTATGTGATCCAGTCACGCAGCCGCGTGCCGCTGGAAACACCGCAGGAGATGTTTTTGGGTATCGCGCTGCATCTTGCTATGAACGAAGGCTCTGACCGCATGGGGTGGGTAAAACGCTTTTACGATATGCTCAGCCGTATGGAGGTCACAATGGCGACACCTACCATGTCCAACGCACGAAAGCCCTACCATCAGCTTTCAAGCTGCTTTGTGGACACTGTGCCGGACAGTCTGGACGGCATCTACCGCTCTCTGGACAACTTCGCAAAGGTCTCTAAATTCGGCGGTGGAATGGGGATGTACTTCGGTAAGGTGCGCGCTGCAGGCAGCACCATCCGCGGCTTTCAAGGGGCGGCGGGCGGTGTTATCCGCTGGATCCGGCTGGTCAACGACACCGCCGTGGCGGTGGATCAGTTGGGGATGCGGCAGGGCGCTGTGGCGGTTTACTTAGACGCATGGCACCGGGATCTGCCGGAATTCCTTCAACTGCGCACCAACAACGGCGACGACCGCATGAAGGCACATGATGTGTTTCCCGCCGTGTGCTATCCGGATCTCTTCTGGCGACTGGCGGAGGAGAACATAGACGCGCCGTGGCATCTCATGTGTCCGCATGAGATCCTCACGGTCAAGGGCTACGCACTGGAGGATTACTGGGGTACAGAATGGGAGAAGCGGTATCTGGACTGCGTCAATGACCCGCGCATCGAAAAGCGCAGCGTCACCGTCAAGGACATCGTGCGGCTGGTGCTTCGCTCGGCAGTGGAGACCGGCACACCCTTCGCTTTCAATCGCGACAGTGTAAATCATATGAACCCAAACGGCCACACGGGAATGATCTATTGCTCCAATCTCTGTACGGAGATCGCGCAGAACATGGCACCCATCGAGCACATCAGCACTGAGGTGCACACGGAGAACGGCGACACAATTGTGGTGACGGCCACACGCCCAGGTGAGTTTGTGGTCTGCAACCTGGCGAGTCTGTCTCTCGGTAATCTGCCGGTGGAGGACGAGGCCTATATGGAACGCACGGTGGAAACGGCCATCCGCGCACTGGATAATGTGATCGACCTCAACTTCTACCCGTTGGAATACGCGCGGCTTACCAATCAGAAGTACCGCAGCATCGGCCTGGGCGTCAGCGGCTACCACCACATGCTGGCAAAGCGCGGCATCCACTGGGAGAGCGATGAGCACCTTGCCTTCACCGACGCAGTATTCGAGCTCATCAACTACGCTGCCGTCAAGGCGGACACAGCACTGGCACGGGAAAAGGGTCGTTACGCGCTCTTTGAGGGCAGCGACTGGCAGACGGGCGCGTATTTTGAAAAGCGGGGTTATACCTCCGAAAAGTGGCGGGCGCTTGCGAAAACGGTGGAGGTGCAGGGAATGCGCAACGCCTATCTGCTGGCGGTCGCACCGACCTCCAGCACATCTATCCTCTCCGGCACGTCGGCGGGCATAGATCCAATTATGAAGAAATTCTTTTTAGAGGAAAAAAAGGGCAGCATGCTGCCCCGCGTTGCTCCGGAGCTTTCTATGGACACATGGTGGTACTATAAGGCAGCGCATCTGATCGACCAAAGCTGGTCGGTACGCGCCGCGGGCCTTCGCCAGAGACATATTGACCAGGCGCAGAGCATGAATCTCTATATCACCAACGACTATTCCATGCGTCAGGTGCTCAGACTGTATTTGGAGGCGTGGAGGGCCGGCGTCAAGACCATTTACTATGTCCGCAGCAAGGCCCTTGAGGTCGAGACCTGCGAAAGCTGCTCGTCATAAGGAGGATAGCATGACGGAACTGAAGAAAAAGCCCCTCTTTAACCCGGAGGGCGACCCTGATGTGCGCCTGCGGCGCATGATCGGCGGCAATACCACTAACCTCAACGACTTCAACAATATGAAGTACGCTTGGGTCAGCGACTGGTACCGGCAGGCCATGAACAACTTTTGGATCCCTGAGGAGATCAATCTCTCGCAGGATGTGAAGGACTATCCCCGCCTGCTGTCAGCCGAGCGCAGCGCCTACGATAAAATTCTGAGTTTTCTTGTCTTTTTGGATTCCATTCAGACAGCGAACCTGCCTAATATCGGCGCCTACATTACCGCCAACGAGGTCAATCTCTGCCTGTCCATTCAGGCGTTTCAGGAGTGTGTCCACTCACAGAGCTACAGCTATATGCTCGACACCATCTGTTCCCCCGTGGAGCGCAATGACATCCTCTACCAATGGAAAACGGACGAGCATCTGCTGCGCCGCAACACCTTCATTGGGGACTGCTACAACGAGTTTCAGGAGCGGAAGGACGCTCCCACGCTGCTGCGCGTGATGATGGCAAACTATATTTTGGAGGGCATCTATTTTTACAGCGGCTTTATGTTCTTCTACAATCTCTCCCGAAACGGGAAGATGCCCGGCTCGGCGCAGGAGATTCGCTACATAAACCGCGATGAGAACACGCACTTGTGGCTGTTCCGCAATATCATCACGGAGCTGCAAAAGGAGCAGCCGGAGTTGTTCACCGCCGAGAGCGTACAAGCGCTGCGCGAGATGATGCGTGAGGGCGTGGAGCAGGAGATCGCATGGGGGCATTATGTAATCGGCGACGACATCCCGGGGCTGAACCGGCAGATGATCAGCGATTACATCCGCTATCTCGGCAACCTCCGCTGGACGAGCCTTGGCTATCCTGCATTGTATCCAGGCTTTGAGAGCGAACCGGAGAGCATGGAATGGGTCAGCCAGTACGCCGACGCCAACATGGTCAAGACCGATTTCTTTGAGGCACGCAGTACCGCCTACGCCAAGAGCACCGCACTGATAGACGATTTATAAGAAAACCAAAGACATCAGAATAGGAGATACTACTATGAATTACAGCGCTATGATTCAAAATCGCAGATCCGTTCGCGCATTCCGCGAAAAGGAAGTTCCGAGCGAGGCTATCGGCCAGCTCCGATCCTACTATGAAAAGACCTGCCCCCGTCTTGTCCCGGAGATTGCAACGGAGCTGATCGTCTTGGACAAGGATGCACAGCCGGCGCTGGAGAGCTCAGCGGGTTATAATCAATTTCTCATCGGAGCACCGCACTACCTGCTCCTTATGTCTGCCCCGCATTCCTATGCGGCCATCAACGCCGGCTACATGATGGAAGATCTCGTCCTCAAGCTGACTGAGTTGGACATTGACACCTGCTGGATGACCTTCACCGACAGCGACAAAATCAAAAAGGCACTGTCTCTCGCCACCCCGTTAGAGGTGGCGGCAATCGTTGCCTTTGGCTACGGGGAAAAGACCGCAAAAAAGCTGCGGCTGAATATCCTAAGTATGTCTCAGATCGATGTGCGGGCCGAACAGCAGTACTACGCGCCCAAAAAGGGCGTGCACGATTTGGTTCACATGGGGAGCTGGAGCAACAAGTCTGGGCTTGACGAGATGATGGACTTCTACGACGATATGCTCTGGCAGTCCTTCTACGCCGCTTCGCTCTCCCCCAGCTATCTCAACCGTCAGCCCTATGGCTTCCTTGTGCAGGATCACAGCATCTATTTGGTGCAGCAGGAGGATGCCTACACCGATAATTTGGATGCCGCATTGGATCTCGGTATTGTCATGCTCCACTTCTCCGCTGTCGCCTCCCAGTGGGCGGGGCAGGTACGCTGGGAACTTTCACCTGCTGCGCCCGACGGCCTGCCGGAAGGACTTCGCTCCGCTGCGGTGTACCACATGTAACGACTCTGGGGGAAGCAAGGCAACGGTAAAATGCGCGACCGCCGATCCGCGGTTGAGCGTATGTTTCATTAGAAAAGAAGAACCTATCAGTCAGAGTCTGAGTAAGGAAAATAGGAGGTATTTTTTATATGGCTATCCAAACGGTAACAGATGCCATCCGCTATGTAGGGGTGGATGATAACACATTGGCACTCTTTGAAAACCAGTACCCCGTCCAGCCTATGGGAGTGAGCTACAACTCCTATGTCATTCTGGATGAGAAGATTGCCGTGATGGACAGCGTGGACGCACGGGCAACGGAAGAATGGCTTTCCAATGTGGCGCGGGTGTTGGAGGGGCGCAGGCCCGACTATCTTGTGGTCACACACATGGAGCCGGATCATTCCGGCAGTCTCATGCGGCTGGCACAAAAGTACCCGGAGATGAAGATCGTGGGAAACGCGAAAACATTTACCCTGATCAAGCAGTTCTTCGGCACAGGTGCATTGTCGGAAGACCGTATGCTGGAGGTTGGCGAAAGAGATACGCTTTCCTTGGGTTTGCACCGGCTGCGCTTTCTGCTGGCGCCGATGGTACACTGGCCGGAGGTGATGACGGCGTATGAGGAAACGGAAAAAATCCTGTTCTCGGCGGATGCCTTCGGACGCTTTGGCTCACTGGAACGGACTGCCCGTGCCCCCTGGGTGCCGCAGGCCCGACGGTATTATTACAATATTATCGGGAAATATGGCGCACAGGTGCAGGCTCTGCTGAAAAAAATCTCCGCGCTGGAGATCAAAACAATCTGCCCGCTCCACGGTCCCGTGCTTACAGAAGGGCTGGAGGAGTGTCTGCGGCTCTATGATCTCTGGTCACAATGGGAACCAGAAGAATCGGAGAGCATACTGATTGCCCACGCATCCATCCATGGAAATACTGCCCATGCGGCGAAGACCCTCAAGGGTAAATTAGAGAAAAAAGGCGTACAGGTCAGCATATGTGATCTCACTGTGACAGATCTTTCCTACGCTGTTGCCAGTGCGTTCTACTGCGGGAAGTTGGTTTTAGCCAGCGCCACCTATGACGGAGGACTGTTTCCGCCCATGAGGGAGTTTTTGGAACATTTACGGACAAAGGGATTCCGAAACCGCCGGGTTGGCCTTATTGAAGACGGCTCTTGGGCACCTGCTGCCGCGCGGCTGATGCGCACCAAATTGGAGGAGATGAAGGATATCCACCTTTACGAAACGGTAGTGTCTCTGCGTGGTGCATTGAACCAAACCAGCGAAGCGCAGATGGACGCTCTGGTGGCTGAGCTCTGCGCAGAATAAGCTGCAACAAACCGCAGCTATTTTCGTACAGATGATGGTCTTACTCATCTGCTTTATGTCCCAAGGGCAGAGTACCGTCATCTCAGGTTGAGGTCACGATGTGGTGTAGGGCGAGACCGGAGTCTTGAGAATACCCAAACAAAGGAAAGGAGCTGACAGATATGGCAGCTATGAATATGAATCAGGAGCAGTTTGAGCAGGCGATCCGGGAGAAAAAGCCCGTTTTGGTGGATTTCTGGGCGCCCTGGTGCAGCTACTGCCGGAGGATCGGCCCCGCGTATGAGAAGATCGGAGAGGAATACGCGGACAGCCTCGCCGTCGGCAAGATCAACATTGACGAGGAGCCGCGGCTGGCGGGGGCCGAGGGGATCGAGGACATCCCAACTCTGGTGCTGTACCGGAACGGAAAGGCCGTGGATTCCATCATCGCGCCCGGCTCAAAGGCAGAAATCGACCGTTTCATTCAGGAAGCCTTGGCGAAATAACGGAGGGTTCAGATATGAACAACAATCATGTTTATGATATGCTCGTGGTGGGCGGCGGACCGGGCGGCTACACCGCCGCCCTGTACGCGGCACGGGCGGGGCTGGACACCATCGTGCTGGAAAAACTGTCCGCCGGTGGGCAGATGGCCCTGACCGAGCAGATCGACAACTATCCCGGCTTTGAGGATGGGATTGACGGCTTCTCTCTGGCGGAGAAGATGCAAAAGCAGGCGGAGCGCTTCGGGGCACGCAGCGAATACGCAGAAGTCCTCCGCATGGATCTGACAGCGGTTCCCAAGCTCGTGGAGACCAGCGAGGGGATCTTCCGGGGGAAAACCGTGGTGCTGGCCACCGGCGCAGACCCCAGAACGCTGGGCGTTGCCGGAGAGACGGAGCTGTTGGGCCGGGGCGTGGCCTACTGCGCCGCCTGCGACGGGATGTTTTACAAGGGCAAAACGGTGGTCGTGGTGGGCGGCGGCAATTCCGCCGCGGCAGATGCCCTCCTCCTCAGCCGCGTGGCGAAAAAAGTGATCCTCGTCCACCGCAGAGACACCCTGCGGGCCACCAAGATCTATCACGAGCCGCTGGCACAGGCCGAAAACGTGGAATTCCGTTGGAACAGCGTCGTTTCCGCGCTGCTTTCCGGGGACAGGCTGACCGGCGTCCGCCTGCGGGACACCGTCACCGGTGAGGAAAGCGTGGTGGACTGCGACGGCGTATTTGTCAGCGTGGGCCGACAGCCCGCCACGGCGCTGGCGGTGGGTCAACTGGCGCTGGACGGCGGCGGCTATATCGTGGCCGGAGAGACCACGGAAACCAGTATTCCCGGCGTTTACGCCGTGGGCGACGTGAGGACGAAGCCCCTCCGTCAGGTGGTCACCGCCGTGGCGGACGGCGCGGTGGCAGTCCACATGGCGGAGAAATATATCGCGGAAAACCGATAAGGGAGGTAGATTGAAAAAGCCATGTTTAAGGTCAGGCCGGATACGACCGCAGTGGGGATGCCGACATATCTGCAAGGCAAACTGCCAGAGTGATGGCAGATAAGATAACCCATGTAAGATCGGGAGATATGTTGTCTCTCCATATCCAGTCCACGCAACAGTGAGCAACTGAACACAAAAGCACAGCCGCAGATGTACTCTGCGGCTGTGCTTTTATGCGTAGTATACCGCGTGACAAGCGGTTTTACTGTGACGGCGTCACATAATTTGAGAAAATCGGCTTCGAGGCAGCTTTTGGAGCACAAGCCCTTTGTGCTTGTTGACAGAGAAAAAAATATAGGTATAATAAAAGCAAAATAATAAGATTCATTCTTGCATTTGGAGAGTTGGCGGTACGCCAAAATACGCAGAGGAGATATTGGCCGCCGTAACAGAGCTGCAGCAGCATCCCAAGGCGGAGCAGGTGTTCCTGGAGATGAAAAGGGAGCATCCCAGCATCGCTCTGGGTACGGTATATCTGCCCCCATGCCGGGAGCAGGAAAAGACAATCTTATGGAGGAGAAGTATCATGAACGCTAACGTATCTCTTCTGCTCAACGAGCAGATCAATAAGGAGTTCTACTCCGCCTATCTATATCTGGACTTTGCCAACTACTACGCCGCCGTCGGACTGGACGGCTTTGAGAACTGGTACCGGGTACAGGCGCAGGAGGAACGTGATCACGCCATGCTGTTTTATCAGTATTTGCAGAATAACGGCGAGGACGTCACCTTTGAGGCTATCGCAAAGCCGGAGTGGGAACGAGGCGACCACATGGCCCCGCTGAAAAAAGCACTGGAACACGAGATGCTGGTCACCGCCAGCATCAATGCCATCTACGCCGCCGCATACGAGGTCAGGGACTTCCGCACCATGCAGATGCTGGACTGGTTCATCAAGGAACAGGGTGAGGAGGAGAAGAACGCCGCTGACCTCATTACCAAGATGGATCTGTTCGGCGGTGACAGCAAGGGGCTGTATATGCTAAACAGCGAGCTGAAGGCACGGGTCTACACCGCGCCCTCGCTGGTGCTGTAAGCCCCGCGCGTCTGCGGGCTTTCGCATCAGGCAAAAGGCAGACTGCATACAGGTGGCCTGCCTTTTCTTCCACCAGGTGGTTAGATTGTGCTAACTGTGTATAATAAATAAGCAGCGCCCGCCGGGAGATCTCCCGGCGGGCGCTGCTGTGTTCAGAGGAACGTTATTTTTCTTGCCTTACTTTGCGGCATCCACCAGCACACCAACGTAGCCGGCAGTATCCACCAGCGTGGCACCGGAAACGGCGTCCACAGCCTTTTCATCTTTGCTCAGAGCCTCGGCGTCGGCAATGCTCATGCCGTTCACGTGATTCTGGATGGCGTCGTAGTTGGCATCCAGCGAAACGGTGGAACCAGCCTTTTCGGCCATCATCTTGCTGTAGTAATCGGCGTTGACCCGCTTGGACATCAGCACCTTGCCCTCGGCGTAGCCTGCGCCGAAGTCAGAATCGGAGTTGGGCACACCGACGACCCCGGCGTCCGAACCGGCAAACTGGAACTCGTCAATGTAGCTCAGCACGATGGTGTCCCCGGCGGTGGCGACAGCGCCGGAGGTGAAGCACTTGGTACCGTGTGCGGCCCCATAGACCACATTCAGCTTCAGGTCCTCGGAGCTGCCGTTGAACTCCACGGCCTGCGTGGTCTGGGCGTTTTTGGCGGCATCCACGATGGCAGAGAGATAACCGGCGGTATCCACCAGCGTTGCGCCGGAGACGGCGTCCACAGCCTCGGCACCCTTGGCGGCCACATCCTCCAGCTCGGAGATGGTCTTGCCGACGGCAAAGTTCTGGATGGCGTCGAAGTTTGCATCCAGAGCGACCGTGGAGCCGCCCTTTTCAGCCATCATCTTGCTGTAATAATCGGCGTTGGCCCGCTTGGACATCAGCACCTTGCCCTCGGCGTAGCCTGCGGCAAAGTCGGAGTCGGAGTTGGGCACGGCGGTCACGCCTGCATCGGTGCTGGTGAACTGAAAATCGTCGAGGTAGGCGGCGAGGATGACGTCATCCTTCACCACAGCCACCGCTTCGGTGAAGCACTTGGTGCCGTGGGCGGCAGCATAGGCCTGACCGATCTGGATGCCGCCTTCCACCGGGACGATGGCGGCGGGCTCAGCGGGGGTTGCGGCAGCAGAATCGGCGGGGGCTTCTTCGGCCAGCTCCACACCCAGTGCGGCGGCAACGGCCTTCCGGACGGCCTTGGAGGTCACCGTGGCACCGGCAACGCCGTCGATGGCGGGGCCGTTGGCGGCCACGACCTGCTTGGACAGCTCTTCCAGTGCAGCGCCGCCGATGCTCTCGGTCTCCTGTGCGCCTTCCAGTTTGCAGTTGGTAACGGTGCCGTTGGCATCCACGGTCAGGGTGGCGGTGACAGCACCGCCAAAGCCTTCGGCAGAGCCGGTCTTAGTCACACCGGCAGCGGTGGAGCTGCTGCTGCCGCCGCAGGCGGCCAGAGAGACGCCAACAACGAGGCTCATGGCCACGGCAGCGCTCAGTTTGCGGATGATCTCCTGTTTCATGGGTCTTTCCTCCAGAGAAAAATCGGTTTGTGTTCGGTCCCCAGAAAATGTCATATCTTTTCAAGGATGTTTACAAAAGATAACATATTTTGTGAGGTGCTGTCAAGAGGATTTTAGCACATACTTCGTGAAGAATGATAAATTGGTGTCAATTTGTGACGCTGACGGTATAAAAAAAGCCGGAAACCAACGTGCAGCGGTCGGTTCCCGGCAGACGGAAGCGCTAAGGCGAAACTCAACGCTTGATGTCGTAGTTCATGTTCATCAGGTTGCGGATGGAGCTTACTTCGTCGGTGATGTTGGCATCGCCGTGGATGGTGTGCTTGATGGCGCTGCTGGCCACGGCAAAGTTGATCATATCCATGGCCTTGTAGTCGTGCAGCATGGCGTAGATGAGGCCGCTGGCGAAGGCATCGCCGCCGCCCACGCGGTCGAGGATATTAATGCCGGTTCCGCCTATGCCCATTACCGATTCAGCTTGCTTTGTGACACGAATGTACGGCAACATTTTTATCTGCCGATAACTCAACCTGCGTCAATCGAACGCTGCAATGGAGATGGCGGAGAACAGTTTGCGCGTACGAGCGTTCAGCTCAAGCAATGCTTCGTTCTCTCAGCACATCTTCATTGTAGCTTAGGTTTGGGCATCTGTATAGCTCACTGGCTGTGAACTTCTCAGAACCAACACCATTGTGGCAAGCAGTGCATTCGTGCGCACAAATGCAAATTTTGCGTTGCAAAATGCTTGTTGGGAAATCCCAAACCCTTTCTGATCTGCACCGTTCCGGTGCAGGCTGCGCGTTCTTTCCGAACGCTATTGAATGTGTCAATGCACACTCTCTCCGAAAATCCGGGGTGCTTTTTGGTGCAAGCGTCAATGGCATAATTCCTAAGTTCATGATAGAATAGGTGCGTTGTGTGCCTGACACATGAAAACGGAAAGGACGATGCAGAAATGGAGCAGCTTTATCTGATGCCCGGTGAGGAACGCTACACAAAGTTTCGGGATGAGAACGGTGTGCCCAAAATCCGTTACACCTACTGCTCCCTGCACGGCAAGCTGTTCAATTGCGTGTGCCGCTCAACAGATGAAGCCCAACGGCTGTGTGAAGATTGGCTCGTAACGCAGGATCGCTGCTACATAAACTAAAAAAGTCGCCGAGGATTCCGCCCCATGAAAGGGTTAGAATCCTCGGCGACTTTCGTTTATCGGGTCTGCTGCTTTTCCTGTGCGTCTTTTTCTTCTGCGAAGAACAATTCAATATTTTTCTGTGCCTTTACCAACTCCTGCATTTCTTCTCGTGCCTTGCGATAGTCCGGGTAGGCTGCTTTCTTTTGGGTCAGAAGATCGGAATACTCTGCATTCAGTGCTTTGACCTTCGGCAGCTTTTTTAAGCCAGTTTCATCGAAAGCGGCCTTGGCTGCTTTGTGCAGTGTGATTTCTTCCCGGTGAGTATCCAGAAACTTTTTGCTATATCCCGCTTTCCGGTAGGCATCGTAGACTGGGTGGGTCTTGGCGTAATTGACGATGTGCGTTTTCAGCACAGCAATTTCCGCCATCCGTGTTTCGGCGGCTTTGATGGAATCTCCCAGCTGGTGGTATTTTTCTGTTGCCGCCGCTGTGCGTTCATTCAGTTCATCTGCGCTGCCAATTTTGTGTTCCTGCAAGAAAATCAGCGTCTTGGACATTTCTTTCAGATTATATTTTTTCGCCCATCGTGCATAGCCTTCGCTTTTGCCCTCGGAGAGCTTTGCCTGAATGTCAACCAGCAATTGGAACGGCGGCTCTTGGAACGGCTGTGTCTGACGCGGACGGTGTTCGGTTTTTCCCGCAATCACCGCTTGCAGTTCATCCTCACTGTACCCAGCCCCCAGCGTTTTGAAGCGGATGAACCGCTTCTGCCGTGCGCCCTTGACGGAAGTGTATTTTCCACGCTTGACCTCATAACCCTGTTGTTCCAGTTTTTGCAGAAAATCTTCGTAATCCTTGGGCTTTTCTGCAAGGATGCTGTCGATGATGTCACACAGCCTATCACGATTGCTTTCTTTGGGTGGATAGAGGGTACGTTTCTGCCGTTCCCGGTAGGGCTTTATTTCAATAACAGAGAGCTGATGCTCCAGACAAATCAAGTCGCTCAACCGCTGAACGGCCAGTGCCGAAAAGAAAAAATCCCGGAACTTTTTTGAACCGTCCAATGCGGTGGAGTTGAAAATCACATGGTTATGGATGTGGTGACGGTCTGTGTGGGTGGCAACGATAAAAGCGTATTTGCCCTTGGTAAACCGCATGGCAAGTTCATAGCCCACCTTGTTGGCTTCCTCGGCGGTGATCTCACCGGGTTTGAAAGACTGTCGAATTTGATAGGCGATGATGTCGCTTTTCTGTCTGCGCCCGGTAGCAAGTTCATACTGCCGCTTGGAAAGCATAAATTCTTCATCGACTGTCAGAGGGCTACACTCGTAGCAGCTTACCAGTTCACCTTGTTCGGTCTTATCTGGATTCTGCACATAGTCTGTGCGGCTTTTCAGACAAGCCGCAACCGACTTGCCCTTGTTTTTGTGCAACGCGATCAGCCGTGTCGCGGCCATCCTGAATCACCCCCATAAAAGAAAAATGCCGCCCGAAGGCGGCAAACGATTAAAACTATTTCTTACAGTTCGGCAAGCCACTCACTGAAACGTCCGATGTCCTCGGTGATGGCTGTTGCACCGAAAAAGAGAACGAAGCAGATGAACTCAGCTACCAGCAGGATAAAGAACTGATCCCAAGTCTGGCGGTAGGCAGTGTAGATGCCGCAGCCGAAGATGTAGAGCATCAGCGGAGCAACCACATAGCTGGACAACGTGAGCAGCCACTTCGCCATCAGAGCCAGAAAAGCCACAAAGAGAGAAACCGGGAAGAGAACAATTTTCTTCAGGATAGACATCATATCAGGCACTTCCTTTCTGTTCGCTCTTATTATAAAGGTATCGACTATTGCACTGCAAGGATGTCAAGCATTATATGTACACCCGCAGTCCTCCAACTGCGGGAATTTTCTTAGAGATTTGCCAGTTTAGTCAGAATCTGCTTGCCAATGGAAATCAGTTCGTCCAGCCGGGTGCGCAGATCAGCAAGGTCGGCAGAGTAGATCTTGCCGTTTTCGTTAGCGCGTTTGGCGACCTGATTCAGATTGTTACTGCAATTCTGAAGCAGATAAGCCATTCGGCGCAGCTGTGGAAGGTCGAGGTTCAGGCAGTAGCCATCCAGTGCCATTTTGCGGATATAGGCACTCAGACTGTGGATGCCCATTCCATACATCTTATCTAAAATGCGGTTTCGTTCTTCATCGGTCACACGAATAAATAGACGGTGTTCCCGCTTTTTCACATTATCGCCCCTCCTTATCCAGATAACTCTTGAACGGCTTGACTGGTTCCGGTTGGTTGACCTTTTCCTCCAGCGCAGCCAGCACGGACGGACGAGTTGCAGGTGTTTCGGTTTCCTCGGTTTCTTCGGGAGCATCCTGCGAGGAACTGCGGTCACGGTCGATGTTCAGCAAGGCGTTCAATTCAGCAAGGCGGGCTGACTTTTCAGCCAGTTCTTCCTCCTGTGCAAAGGGCTTTGCCACTTCGACCTCTGCGGCCTGCTTCTGCTGTTTAAGGTTTTGCAGAGCATTTTCGGCATCTGCAATACGGTCAGCGAAATTGTCGATGGCATTGTCCAGACGAGTGATATTGCCGCGCGCATCATCGCCCAGCGACACCGGGTAACTCAACTCTGCCCGGAGTACGGCCTGATGCTCATTTTTGAAGCTGTCGAATCGAATGTTCAGTTCAAAGCCACGGTAGGTGCCCAGCAGCATCATATCAGCATTGGGCATCTCTTGCCGAGCCAGCAGCAGCCGTTCGCCTGCAGCCTTTTTGTCATCGTACACCATGCCCTTGATGGTCATGCCGCAGAAGTTTTCTTTGTCCTGCGGGTGTGCTGCTGCAATCTGTGAATCCTGTTGTAAAGCAGCAATGCGTGTTTTCTGTTTCTGGATCTCCTCTGGGAAAGTTTTGAGCAGCTTATCCTCCAGACGATATTTCTGATTCTGGAAGTCTCCGCGCAGCACCTTCAATTTTGCTACCTGCACGTCCAAATCCATCTTTTCCCGGATGCGCGGGTCACCAGCACACAGAGCCTTGATTTCAGCGTAAGACAGAGCCTGCTCATCAATATCATCGCAGGAGCGCATAGGCGACTTGCTCGTCATGATCTGCGAAATGAACTTCTGCTTATTCTCTAAGGTCTGGTACAAGTAGGCGTCAAATGTCGATTCAGTGACGTAATTATAGACGTACACTTGTTTGTTTTGATTGCCTTGACGGATGATTCTGCCATTGCGCTGAGTCATATCCGACGGACGCCAGCCTACATCCAGATGATGCACCGCCACAAGCAGCGTCTGGACATTTGTACCGGCTCCCATTTTTGCAGTGCTGCCCAGCAGCACACGCACCTGTCCGCTGCGCACCTTGGAGAAAAGTTCTGCTTTCTTGTTCTCCGTATCTGCGTTGTGGATGAACTCGATTTCCTGCTCTGGCACACCAGCAGTGAGCAGCTTGGAGCGGATATCGTCATAGACGTTGAACGAACCGTCCCCCTTGGGAGTAGACATATCGCAGAAAATCAGCTGGGTCAGCTTCTGTTCCTTGGTGTCGTTCCAGATGCGCAGGACGTTGTTGACGCAGGCATTCAACTTACTGCTGGGGTCATCAGGCAGAGCCGAGTTCATCAACCGCTGATCAAGACCGATTTTGCGGCCATCCGACGTAATTTTCAACATATTATCCACAGAAGGGTCAACAGAACCGCTGTGGACTTCGGCTGCACGTTCGCTCAACGCCTGCACCATGTCCTGCTGGATTTCCGAAGGCTTGACCACTACGGTTTCAAATTTAGCTTGGGGCACTGGCAGGTTCAACTGATCACTGGTCTTGATATCCGCCGCTTCTTTGAACATCGCCATCAATTCGGGAAGGTTGAAGAACTTAGCGAACCGGGTGCGTGCACGGTATCCGGTACCTTCGGGCGCAAGTTCAATGGCCGTGGTCGTCTCACCGAAGGTGGATGCCCACGCATCAAAATGGGTCAGTCCTTTCTGCTGTAAGGTGTTGTACTGGAGATAGCGCATGAGGGTGTACATCTCGGTCATGCTGTTGCTCAGGGGTGTACCCGTTGCAAAAATCACGCCACGGCCACCGGTGATTTCATCCAGATAGCGACACTTGCCGAACATATCGCTGGATTTTTGTGCCTCGCTCGTACTCAAACCTGCGACATTACGCATTTTCGTGTACAAGTAGAGGTTCTTAAACGCTTGGCTCTCATCCACAAACAACCTGTCTACGCCCAATTGTTCAAACGTAACCACATCATCTTTACGGTCTGCGCCTTGCAGCTTTTCCAGTTTCTGTTTCAGAGACTTGCGCAACTTTTCCAGCTGCTTTACTGTGAAATGCTCGCCAACCTGTGCTTTCGCTTCTTCGATGGCCTCCTCGATTTCATCCATCTGTTCCTGAATCAGACGCTCCTGTCGTTCTGCGGACAAGGGTATCTTTTCAAACTGGCTGTGTCCGATGATAACTGCATCATAATCACCGGTCGCAATTCTCGCACAGAATTTTTTTCGATTACCGGGTTCAAAATCTTTCTTGCTGGTAACCAGCAGCTTCGCATGGGGGTACAGACGTAAAAACTCGCTGGCCCATTGTTCCGTCAAATGGTTTGGCACGACAAAAAGACTTTTCTGACACAAGCCCAGACGTTTCAGTTCCATAGCGGAAGCCGCCATCTCAAAACTCTTGCCAGCACCGACTTCGTGCGCCAAAAGGGTGTTGTACCCATACAGCACATGGGCAACCGCATTGCGCTGATGCTCTCGCAAATTGATCTCCGGGTTCATGCCCACAAAATGAATGTGACTACCGTCATACTCACGGGGGCGGGTGCTGTTAAAAAGCTCGTTGTACTTTTTTACCAGTAGGGCGCGTCGCTGTGGATCTTTCCAGACCCAGCCAGCAAATGCGTCCTTGATGGCCTGCTGTTTCTGCTGGGCGAGGGTGGTTTCGTTCTGGTTCAGCACACGTTTTTCCTTGCCATCCTCCTCGATGGTATCATAGACGCGGCTGTCGCGCAAGTTCAGTGTGTCCTCCAAGATTTTATAGGCATTGGCCCGGCGGGTGCCGTAGGTTTCGGTGGCCATAATGTCACCGTAGCCAGTAGCAGATTTATTGCTGATCCGCCATTCGGAAGTATAAGGAGAGTAACGGACGGTGATGGCGTTGTTGTAGCGGATGCGATAGGGTGGCTGAAAAGTTTCCATCATGAACTGCTGCACGATGGAGGGGTCAAGCCATGTGGCACCCAAACGCACATCAATTTCAGAGGCTTCCAGATCTTTGGGCTGGGCTTTTTCCAGAGCTTCAACATTGACCCTGAACTCCGGGTGGCTTTCTGCAGCAAGCTGTGCCATGCGAAGCTTATCGCGCACATTGCCGGAAAGGTATTCGTCCGCAGTCTGCCAACCAGCTTCCGGGTCGTCTGCATCAGCGGCAGGCTCTTTGAAGATCACACCGGACAGTTCAGTGGTGATGCGCTCGTAGTTGCCGGGAGTACCCAGCAGGTCGGCCATGTAGGGCAGGTCAACCTTGCCATGCTCGCCAATGGATACCGCCAGTGCTTCGCTGGGGGTATCCACGCTGGTGACAATACGTTCTGGGCGAATCGTCCGCTTGGTGAACATATCTGCCTTAGATTTGAGATTTTTATTCTCGTCCAGATTCTCCAGCGAGCAGAGCAGATAATAGGAGCTGTCATCATCGAACAGGCGGGCATTTTTCTTGTCGTTGATCAGACCGTATTTTGCAGTAAACGCATCGTAGGCATAATTCAGCTTTGCCTGCGATGCCTTGATATCCTCGTCCGGGAAGTCATTCAACTGCTGGTCGATCAACTCGTTGACGATCTGCCGCAGTTCCACCATGCCAGCCACACGGCCTTTGGCGTTGTCGGACAGTTCAATCTGTGTCATGATGGAGTTCTCGCGGTAGTAGATTTCACCATCCACCACAGTATAGCTGAAATTCTTCACGGTAGGGTCTGCGGGCAGAGTTTTGCGCTGCACTTCCGCATCGGCAACGTCCGGAGCGGCAATCTCCACCGCAGTGTACTGGCCCTCGATGTGCTGCACCGCTTCGGTAAGCTGGTCTGCAAGGTTTGCATCTTCGATTGGTGCAACGGTCAGGTCATGGCCGTACTGGGTGCTTTCTAGTTCCAAATTTCCCAGCACCATTTCCGGATGGTCTACAAAATACTGATTGATATTGAAGCCATCTTCGGTCTGCCCCAGCTGCACCCATGCAGGTTCGATGTCTGCAGGGCGGTCACGCTTCTGCAAAAAGAGGATATCCGAAACAACCTCGGTGCTTGCATTTGCCTTAAAAGCGTTGTTGGGTAAGCGGATGGCTCCCAGCAAATCAGCACGTTCCGCCATGTACTTGCGGGCACTGCTGTCTTTGCTGTCCATCGTGAAACGGCTGGTCACGAAAGCAATCACGCCGCCCGGTCGGATCTGGTCGATAGTCTTGGCGAAAAAGTAGTTGTGGATAGAAAAACCCAGTTTGTTGTACGCCTTGTCGTTGACTTTGTACTGACCGAAAGGGACATTACCTACGGCAAGGTCGTAAAAATCTCGGCGGTCGGTGGTTTCAAAGCCAGCAACCGTAATGTCGGCCTGTGGATATAGTTTTTGGGCGATGCGTCCGGTGATGGAATCCAGTTCCACACCATACAGACGGCTGTCAGCCATGCCAGAGGGCAGCATACCGAAAAAGTTGCCAATACCCAAGGAAGGCTCCAAGATATTTCCAGACTGGAAGCCCATCTTTTCCACAGCATCATAGATGGCGCGAATTACCACCGGAGAGGTATAGTGGGCATTCAGAGTGGAAGCGCGGGCGGCGGCATACTCCTCTTCGGTGAGCAACCCTTTCAGTTGGGTGTACTCGGCAGACCAGTTTTCCTTGTTGGGGTCAAAGACATCTGCAAGACCGCCCCAGCCTACATACTGCGAAAGCACCTGCTGCTCCTCGGCGGTGGCACCGCGATGCTCCTGCTCCAAAGTGCGCAAGGTCTGGATGGCTTCAATATTGCGGGCGAATTTCTGCTTGGGGCCTCCGACACCCAAATTATCATCCGTGATGTGAAAATTTCCTGCGGCTTCCGGCATCGGTTCAGCGTTCAGGGCTTCGTCTGCGGCAACAGCATCCGGAAAGGTCTGCCACTCGCCATTGACCTCCACAGAGATAGGCAACTTGTCCAGTTCCTCATCAGGTGTAGGTTCATCCCGCCGCAGACCGTCCTCGAATTGCTGCTTGTTGAGTACCTCGTTATCCCACGACTGCCCATGCGCGCTGGTGTCGATGCGCACATCGGTTTCGCCAACATAGCCGATTTTGCCTTCGATGGTTCGGGTGGGAAGGTCAACAACAACTTCGTCACCGACCTTGTAATCAACAGCCTTTTCAGGAGAAACGTCAATAATTTCATCCTGCTGCTGTTCATACAGTTCCCGGATATTGGGCAACCGTTCAACCCGGAAGATGGGCTGTCCGCTGTTGGTCAAGTCCATGTCCTGCAAGCTGACGGATTTGAACATGAAGTTGACGTGATCCACACGGAAATCCCGGCCATCTAGCTTGACGATGATGCCGATCGGCAGATAATCTTCCTCTCGCAGATATTTTGTCTGATGGTGGGTACCATCTCCGCCCTGTCCGGCTAGATAGATGCTGTTGCCCTCGGCCCACAGCTTCTGCGATTTTGCTACCCACTCTCTGCGCAAAAAGCCGGTCACTTTGACTTTTCCCAGCGCATTTTCCTGTGACAGCAAATTAGAACGAAAAACTTCCTTTACAGTGATTGCATCTTTGTCATAGAACAGAAAATATCCGCCCAGTTCAAAGCCAATCAGGGTATTGGGGTACTGCTCTTTCAGAGCATTGTATTCGGCAGCGGCATCACCATCCAGCATTGGGAGCTGTCGTTCCGCTTCCTGCACGGCGGCACGATGCTCTTTTTCCTTATCGGTCAGGTAGCGGTCAGACTGAATCATCAGGTCGATGTATTTCTCGACCTGTGTCCAGCTTAACGTAACCTTTTGATGATCCGGGTAGTGGTCAAATTCAAGTCCTTTTCCATCATGATTTACAAAACCGCTGCTGCCATCCAGAAAATCCTGCGAATGTCCGCCGATGCCGTACTCTTTCGCCAATGCTTTAGCGCGGAGTTTGCGGTCGGGCTGTGTCTGGTACAGTTCGATGATCCGCTGCTTGCCATCCTGAAAACCGGAACCATGCTTGCGCAGTTCATTCTCAATTTCAGCTTGCGACAAAACAAAAGCGGAGGGCGATTTTTCGCTCTCCGCTCGGTCGATATGTTCAATTTGCTGGGCTTCGGTGGGGATGACGGCATCCAGAAAACTTAGCTGTAGATCAGTTCCGTCCGAATCACTTCCTCGACCTGCTCCTGTAGGCTGTTCATGTGCTGTACCCACGCCATCTGATTCTTCTCCTTGTCCGGGGCCGGGTTCTTCGCCAGCAGATCGGCCATCAGTTGCTTCTTCATCGCTGCTGCGGTCTGCTCCAGTTCGGTCAGGGTCGGGTACAGGCTCCCGTTCAGGAGCATCGTGTGGTACAGAACCGGGTGCTGCTGCCTCAGAAAGCTCAGGCGCATCCTGCCGTACTTGCCCAGCGGGGTCTTCGGCTGATGCAGGGTCAGGTTCGGGAGAAGATAATCCCCGGTCTGCGTGTAGTTCAGATTGCTGCTCATATTCATGCTGGCTCCTTTCATTGTTTCGGCGGCGGATGGTCGTTTTGACTGCCCGCTCGACGGTGCGCAGGACTTCGCGGCTGATGTCGCTGACTGCGGCACCGAGTGTGTAGACAGTGTCCGGGGTAGAAAAATCGTAGATGGCCTGAAAACTGTCTTTGTCAAAATAGCCATCCGGCTCAAATCCACAGCGTTCCAGCAGCGTGTAGGTGACGCTAATGGCGGCGGCAGACTTGAACTGCATCTCCACCCCGGCTTCATCATAATCCATCAGCAGCGAACCGTCAACGATGGCGCTGATGTCCTCGCTGTTGTTGTCCCAGTAATCCGCCACCAGTTTCCCGGCAACATCCGCAAGCTGCTGGCTGACACGCTCTCCGCTGATGCCGTAGGTGGCGGCGAGCATTTCTGAAACCGGCTGTTTCAGGTCATCGTTGTACTGCCACAGGTCGGGGTCACGGGAATTACGGCGCACCCCGGTGTCCGACACATCGAAAACGTAGTGCAGGCGCGGGAATCCGCTGGATTCATCCAGCAGGGCGATGCCCTTAGAACCGCGCCGGACATAACGGTTCATCCGGTTGTTCCAGATGTCATAGTCGGCGCAGGCGGTGGCATCGGGCCGCTGGGCGTAGATCATCAGCTGGTCTGCAAAGGGGTACTTGTACAGTCGGGATGCAGTGGTCAGGTAGTCCGTCCAGCTTTCCCAGTACCGGGTCAAGCCGTTGGCCGTGCGCTGGGCAAGGGCGAGATATTCTTCGGTTTTGCTTGGCATAGCGTTCCTCCCTTCAATCTCGTTGTAAACAAAAAAGCGAGCGGCCTTTTCAGGTCACTCGCTTATGGAATCTATGGTAGTTTATTCGTGTTTTGCGGCAAACTTTTCTGCCATCTCCAGCAGACGGTCGATGGGTGATCTTTTTGTGGTATCCATTGGCTATGCTCTCTATGGCACCGGGTTCCATGGTGCACTTCGGCCTTCCGGTCTTGCTGCCTGCGGGCTGATACGCCGTCTGCATAAGAGCGACACCTTTGTGCTGGCTGTAGACCTGCCCAGCGGCATCAACACGGATACCGGGGAGGTTGCCGAGGGTGCTGCCTATGCAGATTTGACCGTAACCTTCGACAGTTATAAGCCTTTGCATATGGCAGAAGCTTCTGCGCCGCTGTGCGGAAAAATCATCTGTGCTGACATTGGCATCCGGGATGAATGGCACCCGGAGTTTTGACGAAGGCTTGCCGCTGCGGAAAAATACCGGGAAACAAAAAATGCCCCCGGAGGGCTTGTTGCGGCTCTCCGGGGGCATCTTATGTGCGTTGTGCCTTGGCGCACACGACCGGCGTTTTACTCGATTGCAATCAGATTCGGGTTCTCAGGCAAAGCCTTCGTCTGCTGAGGAGCAGGCAGCTCGACGTGCAGGATGCCATCCTCGAACTTTGCGTGGATGTCTTCCTTCTTCACATCGCCCACGTAGAAACTGCGTGCGCAGGTGCCGGAGAAGGATTCGTGCCGCAGATAGCGGCCCTTCTTATCCTTTTCGTCATTACTGTGGCTGCGCACTGCCTGAATGGTCAGGTAGCCGTCGTTCAGATCCATCTGAACGTCTTCCTTCTTGCAGCCCGGCAGGTCAACAGCTACTTCGTAACCGTTGTCCGTCTGTTTGACATCGGTCTTCATCATGTTTGCACCACGCTTACCAAAGGTATCACGAGCCTCACGGTTCATCATACGTTCCAGTGCAGCGTCATTCCAGAACGGATCGAAGAAATCATCGAACAGGTTTTCATGGAAAACAGTCGGCATAAGCATAAATCATTCCTCCAATCCCGGCGTTCGGGTCGGGGCAAAAAATCTGAAGCGTCCACTCGGAAGAGCTTTCCGGGGAGTCTTGCGGCTCTCCTTTTTCCCTTCCTCCTGAGCACGCCACTGTTATAGCACCGTTCATTAGCACTGTCAATAGCAGAGTGCTAATATTCACGAAAAAATAATACTTTTGCAACAATATCTTGTATCTGTCTTTCCCCCCATTACCACAATGAGACAAAAATCAACACCGGGAGATGGAATCGCACACCGTTTTCTTTCCGGCTTATCCCATTTTGGCGCAAAAAAGCTAGGATTCAGTTGTTTTCCTGCTGCTTTGTATGATTTTTGCCATCGTTTTGCAGCCGCTTTTCCAGTGCGGACTGCTTGGCAAGAATGGCGTTTACTTTATCGTACAGGTCCTCGATCATGATCTCGGTCTTCAGGTTGACTTTATAGTCATTTTCCGCTCTGCGGCGGTCTTTTTCCTCCTGACGGTTCTGGCTCATCATGATCAACGGTGCCTGAATTGCCGCCACACAGGACAGTACCAGATTCAGCAGAATAAACGGATACGGGTCAAACGCTTTGGCAGCCAGCACCGTGTTGACCACCATCCAAAGAATCAGAACACCGGTAAAGGAAAAGATAAACGCCCAGCTTCCGGCAAATTTTGCAATGGAATCTGCTGCACGCTGCCCCAGCGTATACTTTTCTTTTTCGCTTTCAGGACTGACGGAGATCTTACTGTCTGCCAGCAGATTCAGCACTTCCTCATCGGTCATGTCGTGCCGGATGTCCTTGAGCACTTCTTTTAATAGTTTTCTGTTTTCCTTCATAACGGTCACTCCTCTCTCATGGATGTTCTTGGGTGGTAAACTGGAATTTGTCAGTATCTCTTTTTTCATGTTTTGGGTATCGTTGCTTCATAACTCATATCAAGCAACATTTTGGTTTTGTCATCTGATACGCTGCCATCCAGTGCAACAGTAATCCAGCTATCCTTGCTCATGTGATACGCCGGGAAGAAGCCGGGTTCCTCTCGTAGTGTGCCAATCAGAATTGGGTCACATTTGAAATCGACCACTTTCAGCATTTCTTCGCCTTGCAGCCCCAGCTTGTTCTTTGGTACATCCATAATCAGAGCAAACCACTTCCGATTATTACAATGCCGGAACACCTCATAATTCGGATATTTGAGCCACGGATAATCTGTCTCGGCGTTATATGTCTGATTCTAATTCTGCGCGTTTCATAACCTCACCTCTACAACTTCTAGCTTTCTGCATGTTACTATATAGTTTTGATTACCTGTTCTTCTGCATTTTGGCCGAGGGATAATCTCTTCGTTGAAAAAATAATTGACCACGATAGGCGGATCGTTGAACGGGCGTTTGATGGAATCATCATCCCGGACATACAGTAGCCCTTCCTCTTGGCAAAACTGCCGCATCTGCGCATCCAGCATTGACCAGTAGCTGCGTTCTTTTTTATTGTAAATGGTATCGTACAGCGGCAGCAGGTCTGGATGTTTTTCCGTTATATAGTCAAAAATCGTTTTCTTATAACCGCCCCGCAAGTTTAGGTTTTCCAGCCAGACCAAATTACATTGATTCTTCGCCCGGTGGATGATGGAGGGCAGGTCGGTGAGGCCGGGGAAAATCGGCGAGATAAAGCAGGTGGTGCGCACACCAGCATCATGGAATGCTTTCATAGCGGCCAGCCGCCGCTCAATGCTCACTGCATTGTCCATATCAGCGCGAAAATCTTCGTCCAGTGTGTTTGATCGACCAGGATACCCGCGCATTGGGGAATGTTTTAATGAGGTCAAGGTCACGCAGCACCAGGTCAGACTTGGTAGCAATACTGAGGCTACATTCGCTGCCCTGCATCTGCTCCAAAATGGCGCGGGTGCGGCAGACGGTTTCCTCCAGCGGCTGATATGGGTCGGTCACGTAACAGAGAAACAGTTCTTTCCCTGCATACCGCTCCGGGTGTTTGATTTCCGGCCAAAATTTAACGTCTATGAACTCTCCCCAGGGCTCCGGGTGATTGGTAAAACGCTTCATAAAAGATGCGTAGCAATATTTGCAGCCGTGGCCACAGCCCACATAAGGATTGACCGAATAATCACTCACAGGCAAATTGGATTTTGTGAGGACGCTTTTTACTTCAACGTTTCAGATGATTGGCTCCATTGTATGTATGCTCCTTTGATTTTGCTTATTTTTCACGGGACAGTTTCATCATATCCTTCATATCGGCAAAACCGATTGTTTGATACAGCGGCCTGCCTTTGTTTGAGGTTTCAAGATAAATTTTTGAAATATGCCGCTGACGAGCCTGCTCTACAAGCCACCTGACGATTCTGTTCCCTATGCCGTGTCCGCGAAACTGCGGCCGGGTATAAATGTTCATCAGGTAGGCACATTTCCCGTTTAGATTGTCCGGTGAGGGCATCTCATGATAGAGGCATATCCCGCCGCAGCCGACGATTTCCTCCCCTACGTAGGCAAAGCAGGCAATATGTCCGCCCTGCGGCAGTTCTGTTTGATAGTAGCGGCGATTTTCCGATTCCAGCTCTGTTACAGACCGCTCCGAGGGGATGGAGAATACCTCATGCAAGACTTCCATTCGCCATTGCATCAATACATTCAGGTCCTGGATCGTGGCCTGCCGGATCTGAATCTCCATTATAATGCCCCCGCTTTCATTACCACCGGCAGTTTCGACACATCCGGCTTACCGTTGACATTCAAAGGAATCTGCTTCATCTTCACAAAGAACTCTGGGATCATAAAGGAAGTCAAATTTTCAGACAGTTCTTTTTTTACTTCCGAGACTTTCAGCTTATTGTCGGAAGGCACCACATAGGCGGTCATATAGGACAGTCCATCCTCGTCTGTAAAAGCCCGGACAATAGCCTGCTGCACATCCTTGCACCGATAGAGCCGGGACTCCACCTCGGCAAGTTCCACCCGCTTGCCGTAAATCATGATCTGGTCGTCCTTGCGGTGCAGGAATGCAATGTTGCCATCCGGCAGGATATAGCCCAAATCGCCGCTGCGGTACATGGTGCTACCGTCCGGCTGCCGCTCAAAAGCTCTGTTTTCCTCGGCATGGTCGCCAATGTAGCCCAGAGATACACCGCCGCCATAAATGCAAATCTCACCCGTCTGCCCTTTGGCAACCTCGTTGCCAGATTGATCCAGAATCCTGATCTGCGCACCCAGTACAGGATGACCGATGGGATAGGTACCGTCCTCCAACACGGTTCCACTATTGCAACGGTAATAGGAGGCGCAGACCGTTGTCTCGGAGGGGCCGTAGGTGTTGTAAACCTCTGCTTTGTCCAGCAGGTGATCCACATAAACGCCCCGCAACACATCGCCGCCGCTGATAAGCAGCCGCAGAGAGGACGGAATGACAGACAGGTGGTTCATTTCTGCCAGCAGATACGGAAAGCCGCTGATCATAGTCACATGGTGGCGTTCCACAAAAGCCATCAACGCATGGATGTCGGCCTTGTCCTCGTCAGAGGGGATGGCCAGAGCGGCGCCATTCAGCAGGCTGGTGAACACTTCCTCCACAAAGATGTCAAAGGAACAGACGGAATATTGCAGCATGACATCGCCGGGGCCGGGGTGGAACTCATTCGCAAAGGCGCGCACATAGTGGCAGACATTGCGGTTGGTAACACAGACGCCTTTGGGCCGCCCGGTCGTGCCGGAGGTATACAGCACATAGGCGGGGCGTTCCGGGTCCTCCACGGCGTTGCGCTTCCAGGAGGGCGTCTCCACGCCGCAGATCTCACAATCTGTATAGCGGATGGGGAAACTGTTCAGTTTGGGCGCAAAGGCGTGTTCCGTCAGCACAAAATCCACCTGTGCCTCGGTCATCATGTCATGGATGCGCCCGGTGGGAAAATCCGGCTCGGCTGGGACGTATCGGCCGCCGCATTTGAGTACCGCCAGAATCGAGGCAATCATCTCGGTTCGGTGACGCATGACGATGCCGATGCTGTGTACTTCCTGCGGAAAGCTGCACGTGATCATATCCACCATGTTGGACAGCTCTCCAAAAGTCATGGTGCGGTCGTTTTCAATGATAGCCGGGGCATTTTCATGTTCTTTAACTACCTTCTGAAAAAGCGAATAGATCGTATCCATCGTTTTATCTCCTTGTCGGTTTATCTATTTAATATCCAGTGAATGCCAGCCGCTGTGCGCTTGTTGCACGCCTGATAGTGGCTGCCACTGTTCAGTACGAAGGTGGTTTCGATGCCTTTCCCGTGGCACAGTGTTTCTATCTTCTGCGTATTCTGCTGCACAACGTTCAAAATCGGATTATCGGTGGAGCTCTCCTTGTCTCCGAGAGAAAAATACAGACAGTCAGGTTTGCGCTTCATCTCATGGGAGCACACATATTCCATGATGCCCTCAAACCAGAAGGAACCTGACATACTCGCTGCGCGGGCAAACACATCCGTTTGGTAGAGAGCGTAGAGGGCGAACAGCCCGGCCAGCGAGTAACCGGCGAGGCCCCGCCAGGCGGGCGCACCGGGAAGGAGCGCTTCCGCTTCCGGCATAATTTCATCCAGAAGCAGTTTCAGGTAATCATCCGCACCCCCGGTGCAGGGCGTATCGTGTTTAGAGATCGGCCCCATATACCACGGTGTCATGTCATGATCCCATTTCAGCTTACTGACCGCCACCAGACTGAAATCTGGGCAGCCGAGCGCCATCAGGTTTTTATACACACTGTTAACGGCATTGGAAAAGGTGTTGAGATAGATAACTGGGCTGCCCGGCTTTGCGCTTGGGTATATGTCCACTCTTTTTTGTTCTATGGTTAAAGAAGTCACCTTGTTGCCTCCTCTCTTGACGATTCATTGTATAAATATTGTACGGTATCCGAAAACGAAAGCAAGTACGCAGAAAGTTCGTACATAGTATCAAACTACTGACCAAGGCTATAAACAGGAGGAAGTAGCCGTTGGCGATGTTGTCTGTCTATATGTTACGGCCCCGGTTTCCGCTGTTCTATATCGGTGCGAAGCTACAGAAGTCAATATTCCTTACCATTATGATGATGGCAACGTACATATGAACCATGTGATGAGATTGAAAAAGCTGGATCAGTACAACCCGTCTTTTCTCCCGTTTGAGAAGCTGAAAGCCTATGGGATTGGTGCGGTACGTGGGCCACGAAGAATGCCTCACAGTCTGATTTGCGAACTGGAAAGGAATCGGTATGAGCAGTGATATTTGGAATCCCTGGCATGGCTGCCGCAAATACAGTGAGGGCTGTGACCACTGCTATATGTACTATCTGGACAATGAACGGGGCAAATCAGGCGGGGAAATTTATAAAGTCAAGACAAATTCCGATTTGTCGAGTTCAGTATATCACACCAAATGCAAAAAGAGAATATGTACGCCGCCCGCAGGCGGCAAAGATCAGTCCAGTGGAAATTCCAGTTCGGCAAACTCCGCATCGGTCAGCAGTTTCAGCTTTTCGATAACGCCCTCCGACAGTTCCCGCAGGGCAGTTTCATCGGGCATCAGGTAGCACTGCATGAGCCGCAACTCGTGGATAAGCCCCAGCCGGGTGCCGGTGTTGTAGAGCATCATCAGGGTCAATTCCTCGTGGTCAAAGTTCATGTTCAGCCCTCGCTTTCCGGCAGACGGTAGGATTGCACTCCGGGGCATCGCACTTTTCCTTGAGATTCATCAGTACCGAATGGCGTTCCGGCTGCTTGTCCAGAAACCCCGGCAGTTCCTTGAAGCCGATGCTGTCCACATAATGCACAGATATCTCGCCATTGCGTTTGAGTGCAATCACATCGCTGACCGACAGGCTGTGCCCCTCAAAATCCTGCGGACGGGAGAGGTTGAACATCTGAAACAGTTCTTCCAGAACCTCGTTGTCCGGCACATCCTGCCACATGGCGGGCAGATCAGCATAGTAGGTGACCTCGTAATGCTCCGGGTCGGGCGTTTTGCCTCGACGATTCAACTCCCGCATGGAAGCAAATCTTTCATCGAAGATTTTTTCGTCATGCCTCAGCTGCATCACCATATAAACATCGCACCCTGCGTTCAGAAACTTCTGAGGGATGTCCGTCATGGGTTCACCGTCAAAATTCTGGTTCCATTTTTGCTGCATCGTCCACCTCACAGTTCAGGCGCAGAACGTGCAGACGATTTTGGCGCAGACGTATCACTTGCCAGTTCTGCCAGCTTTTCCAGTGTGGAAGGGCGATGGTCTGCACTCAGTTCCTCGGCTTCCGAAACTTTGTCCATGACGGCATCGTAGTCCTGCAACAGCCGCCGCCCCTTTTCCATGTGGTGCGCTTCCAGAATCTGCTCACGGGCTTCCTG
>NZ_WKZG01000022.1:0-39820 GCF_009679665.1 Faecalibacterium sp. BIOML-A4
TATGAAGATACGGACAGCTACGTTATCACCAAAACATTTGTAAATAATCGGCAGCATTTTTTGAACCAGCTTCTGAATGAAGAAACGTAATGCCTGGAAAGGACATTCCATATGAGTGATTCTACATTGAAAGAACTTTGGCAGCAGGTCGCAGAAAAGAAGAACTGTGAAGCAAAGCAGAAAGAACTGACCGCCCAGAGAGATACGCTTGCTGATCGTCTGAAAAAGCTGGAAAAATCCAAGCTGGCGGAACAGGCTGACGTGGACCGTCTGGAGGGACACAGCCTTGCCACATTTTTCTATCAGGTCATCGGAAAGATGGATGAGAAGCTGGACAAGGAACGGCAAGAAGCCTATGCAGCCCGTGTCAAGTACGATGTGGCTCTCCATGACCTTTCTTCCGTTGATGCCGACTTGGAGCCGATTCAAAATAGATTGGCACGGCTGTCCGATTGCGAAAGGCAGTATCAAGCTGCTCTTTCCGAAAAAATCAAAAGCATCAAAGCATCTGCCCACCCTGCCGCACAGCTGGTTGCGGAAAGTGAAAGCCGTATTGCCGCACTGAAAGTCCAAAAACGGGAGCTGCTGGAGGCCATCAACGCAGGAAAGACCGCCCTGCATACGGTCAATGAAGTTCTGGAAACCCTCGACAATGCCGAGGGCTGGAGTACATGGGACGTAATGGGCGGCGGTTTGATGGCTGATCTTGCCAAGTATGAGGAACTGGACGATGCGCAGGAACAAATCGAACAGCTTCAAGTGGAACTGCGGCGGTTCAAAACTGAACTTTCCGATGTTGAAATCGCCGCCGACCTTCAGGTTACGGTGGACAGCTTTCTAAAATTTGCGGATTTCTTCTTTGACGGGCTCTTTGCAGACTGGGCAGTTCTGGATCACATCAATCAGGCACAGAGCAGAGTAGAGAATACCAAAGGTCAAATCAAGCGAGTCCTTGCACTTCTGAAAAAGATGCGCGAAGATGTTGATGTCCAAATCGCTGACGAAAAAGAGAAGCAGGAGCAGCTTGCGGTGGAAACTGAGCTGTAAGTTTGAAGAGTCCGCTTATGTGATATGATTCGATAAAACCGAATTTACAGGAGGTGTTTCGATGAAAACAAGAAAGTTTGCCTTATGTCTGGCAGCGGTTTTTCTGGTAATGATTTATATCAATATTCAAAGAAACCATACTTTCACCCTTTCAGATGATGAAGGCACTATAAAGACAGAACAAATACAGCCACTTTGGGGAACTGTAAAAGTAAGCGGCGATTGTGATACTGATGTGGTCTTTACCGATGTTGAGACTGGAGAAAAATACAAAATCGGATATATTACACAGGGTGTAACAGAAAGAATCAAACTTGAACGAGGCAAATGGTATAAGGTGGTAGGCAGAGGCAACCTTACACTGAATCCGGTAAACATTCGAGTCGAATAAATGTAAGTTCCTTGCGGGCAGCTATGAAAGCTGAAGCTGAGAAGAGAGTTTTGAATATTCACATAGGAAGGAGTACAGTTCTATGAATTACGGATGGGCAACTGTTTTCACTTTAGCGGCATGGTTTGCAGGGCTTGTGATTGATGTAAATGTGCGGGTCGGCGACCTCGGTTTACGAACCGTGCTTCCCGTCATCGTGATGGGGTGCTGCGTTATGAAGTACATAAAGGGCAATAGCAAATAATCTTATCTCGATACACTTTCCAGCGGGCGGCCACAAAACGGTTGCCCGCTCTTTTTATGCTCAAAAAACGAAGGGAGGAACACTATGCCACGCAAAACCGAAGAATATCTCGCCCTTGCCCAGCGCACGGCGAATGGTCTGACCCGGTACTGGGAAAGCTGGACGGACTATCTGACCACCGCTTCCCGGCTGTACAAGTACAGTTTTGCGGACCAATTGATGATCTACGCCCAGCGCCCGGATGCCACCGCCTGCGCCGACTTTGACATCTGGAACAACCGGATGAACCGTTATGTGCGCCGGGGTGCCAAGGGTATCGCCCTGCTGGACGAATCCAGCGGATTCCCCCGGCTGCACTACGTCTTTGACGTAAGCGACACCGGGGTGCGCCGCAATTCCCGTGACCCGGAGGTGTGGCAGCTCGGTCCCGATTTGGTGCAGCCGGTTTCGGAAATGTTGAGCAAGACCTACGGCATCAGCGGAGAGCGTGTCAGCCAGCAGCTTGCGGATGTTGCGGGGAAACTGGTGGCGGATTACTGGGACAACAACGGCGGGGACATTCGTGCCATCGTTGACGGTTCGCTCTTGATGGATTATGATGAAGCCGGGGTGGAGATGCAGTTCAAGTCTGCCGCCGCCATCAGCGTCACCTACACGCTGCTGGAACGCTGCGGCATTGAGCCTGCCGGGTGGTTCGACAAGGACGATTTTCAGGCAGTCTACAATTTTTCCACCCCGGATAGTGTCTACGCCCTCGGCGCAGCCGTCAGCGACATGAGCCGGGAGGTCTTACGCCAAATTGAGCGCACCGTAAAAACCACCATTCGCCGCCGCAATGCAGAAAGGAGCCAATATGAATTTGAGCAGCAGGAACGTGACCTACTCGACCGTCGGGGACTACCAGCTCCCGAACCTGACCCTGAACCAGCCCCGGAAGCCACTGGGCAAATACGGCAGGCTGCGCCGGACGTACCTGAAAGACCATCGCCCAGTGCTGTACAACACGATGCTCCTGAACGGGAGCCTGTACCCGCACCTGATGGAGGTGGAACAGACGGCAGAGAGCCAGATGCAGCAGACCATGGAGCAGCTTCTGAAACAGACCTCGGCCCCGGACAAGGAGAACCGGCAAATGGAATGGGTGCAGCACATGAACAGCCTGAAAGCGCAGGCCGAGGAACTGGTGCTGACGGAGCTGATCTACAGCTAAGTTTTCTGGATGCGAACATCCCTACGGAAGCCCAGCAAATCGAGAAGATCGACCAAGCGGAGAGCGAAAAAACGCCCTCCGCTTTTGTTTTGTCGCAGGCTGAAATTGAGAACGAGCTGCGGCGGCATGGTTCAGGGTTTGCAGGCGGCAAGCAACGCATTATGGCACTGTACCAGACCCAGCCTGACCGAAAACTCCGTGCCAAGGCGTTGGCAAAGGAGTACGGCATCGGTGGGCACTCCCACGATTTTCTGGACGGAAGCCGGGGTTTTGTGAATCACGACTGGAAGGGACTGGAATTTGACCATTACCCCGACCACCAGAAAATCACCCTGAAATGGGCGCAGGTGGAAAAGTATATCGACCTTATGATTCAGTCCGACCGCTATCTGACAGATGAGGAAAAGGAACAGCGTGCTACCAGACAGGAAGCATCCAACTACAATGTCGGGGATGAAGTTGTGGTAGACCTGCCCACCAGAACGATTGAAGGTACCATCGGCTATGTTGGCGAAACCGATGTGCGCATCGACACCAGTGCGCACGGGCAGTCTTGGGACAATGAGGTTATTAACAAGCAGCAGTTTGAGCAGGGGCTGCGACAGAGTGCGACTGCTCAGCGTGTGGATAAAATGCTGGCGCAGGCAGAAGCCATCGCCAAGGAATCCGAAGTGCCTGAATACGAACGTTTCTCTGTCCGAAAAGTCGTTGACGGTAAAATGCCGCTTTTTGCTATCTGGGATGATCTTTATGATGACTACTATGAAACCAATCACGCCGTTCCACAGTTTTCTGACGAGAAGCAGGCAGAATCTTATCTGGAAAATCTGAAAAAAGAAGTTGCAGACAGAGAAGCCGCCGAGTGGCTCAAAGTCGAACACGCAAAATTTTTAGCAGACAAGGACGAGCCGGAGCCGTCTGACGAAGAACTGGATGAACTGCCGATCTCAACGGTCATTGACGGCGAAGTGCAGACTTTCCCGGATGCCGCAGCTTTGGATAAAGCCGTCAACGCAGAACCTGAGTCTGAACCTGTCGGGAATTTCCACATCACAGATGAACATCTGGGCGAGGGCGGCGCAAAACAGAAATATGCCCGGAACATTGAAGCCATCTGCACCCTGTTCAAGCTGGAACAGGAGCACCGTGGTGCCACCGCCGAGGAGCAGCAGGTGCTTTCCCAGTATGTGGGCTGGGGCGGTCTGTCAGATGCCTTTGACCCCGGCAAAGATAGTTGGGCGAAAGAGTATGCGGAGTTGAAAGGGTTGCTCTCCGAGGATGAGTACGCTGCCGCCCGCAGCTCCGTGCTGAATGCCCACTACACCAGCCCCACCGTTATCCGTGGTATCTACGATGCCGTGGAGCGCATGGGTTTCCGCAGCGGCAACATCTTGGAGCCGTCCATGGGCGTGGGCAACTTCTTCGGAATGCTGCCGGACACCATGGCAGATAGCCGCTTGTACGGCGTGGAGCTGGACAGCATTACCGGGCGCATTGCCAAGATGCTGTATCCGCAGGCTGACATTACCGTGGCTGGCTTTGAGACCACCGACCGCCGTGATTTCTATGATCTGGCGGTGGGCAATGTGCCTTTCGGTCAGTATAAGGTCAACGATAAGGCGTACAACAAGCTGGGATTCTCCATCCACAATTATTTCTTTGCGAAAGCCATCGACCAAGTGCGTCCGGGCGGCGTGGTGGCGTTCGTCACCAGCCGCTACACCATGGACAGCAAGGACAGCACCGCCCGCAAGCACATGGCAGAGCGTGCCGATCTGCTGGGTGCAATCCGTCTGCCAAATAATGCGTTCCGTGCCAACGCAGGCACAGATGTTGTCAGTGACATTATCTTTTTGCAGAAGCGTGACCGTCCTGCGGATATTGAGCCGGACTGGGTGCAGCTTGGCAAGACCGAGGACGGCTTTGCCATCAACCAGTATTTCGTAGACCACCCGGAGATGGTGCTGGGTGAATTGACCGCCGAAAGCACCCAGTACGGACGGGAGGAACTGACCGTTGTGCCCATTGAGGGCGCAGTGCTGGCCGACCAGCTTGCCGAAGCGGTACAGCATATTGAGGGCCAGTATGTTGAAGTCGAGGTGGAAACACCAGATGTTGCGGATGCAGAAGTCGAGCGCAAGACGCTCCCCGCTGACCCGGATGTAAAGAATTTCTCCTATGCCGTGGTGGACGGTGAGGTGTACTACCGAGAAAATTCGATTATGACGCAGGTGGAGTTGTCCGATAATGCCAAAGCCCGTGTCACCGGCATGGTGGAACTGCGGCAGATCGTCAACCAGCTGATTCAGGAGCAGCTGGACGATTACCCGGATGAGGACATTAAGGCAACCCAAGCAAAGCTGAACACAGCTTATGACGTTTTTACCGCAAAATACGGTCTGCTCAACGACCGCAAAAATGGGCGTTTGTTTGAGGATGATTCTTCCTACTATCTGCTCTGCTCTTTGGAAAATCTCGATGAGAATAAACAGCTCAAAAGCAAGGCGGATATGTTCACCAAGCGAACGATTCGCCCGGAGCGCACCGTCACCAGCGTGGACACCCCCAGCGAAGCACTGGCAGTGTCCATTGGAGAACATGGCCGTGTTGATCTGCCCTATATGGCGGAACTTCTCGGCTCTCCCGGCGATTATGAGCGTATTACCACAGAGCTGCAAGGCGTGATTTTCAAAGACCCTTCTGCGGATGCAGATGATCCGGAAGCAGGCTGGCAGACTGCGGACGAGTATCTTTCCGGCAATGTGCGGAATAAACTGCGCATGGCTCAGCTTGCCGCTGAAAGCCACCCGGAGTTCAAGATCAATGTGGAGGCTTTGACCAAAGCGCAGCCGAAGGACCTTGAAGCATCAGAAATCGACATCCGACTGGGTGCCACATGGCTGAATCCCGCCATTGTGCAGCAGTTTATGATGGAGACTTTTCAGCCGCCCTACCGCATCCGCTATAACAACCTGATCCAAGTCCGCTACTCTCCATTTACGTCCGAATGGCGCATCGGCAACAAATCTGCCGCCGGAATGTATGATATCATGTCCACCGAAACCTACGGCACCCATCGGGCCAACGCCTACAAGATTTTGGAGGACACCTTGAATTTGCGGGACTGCCGCATTTATGATACCATTGAGGAGGATGGTAAAGAGCGGCGTGTCCTGAACCAGAAGGAGACGATGCTTGCCCAGCAGAAGCAGCAGGCCATCAAGGATACCTTTGCAGGCTGGGTTTGGCAAGACCCGCAGCGGCGGAATCTGCTGGTGAAGCAGTATAACGAGTTGTTCAATAGTACCCGGCCCCGCGAGTATGACGGAAGCCATATCCATTTTGTCGGTATGAACCCGGAGATCAATCTGCAGGAACATCAGCGCAATGCAGTTGCTCATGTGCTTTATGGTGGGAACACCCTGCTCGCCCACGAGGTGGGTGCCGGCAAAAGTTTTGAGATGGCAGCTTCGGCAATGGAATCCAAGCGTTTGGGCCTGTGTCAGAAAAGCCTGTTCGTGGTGCCCAACCATCTGACCGAGCAGTGGGCCAGCGAGTTCCTGCGGCTATACCCCAATGCAAAGCTGCTCGTTACCAGCAAGAAAGACTTTGAACCCGCCAATCGAAAGCGTTTTTGCGCCCGCATCGCAACCGGCGACTACGATGCCGTCATTATCGGCCACTCGCAGTTTGAGAAAATCCCTCTTTCTGCGGAACGGCAGGCACGGATTATCGAAGATCAGATCGAGGAAATCGAAAATGCCATTGCAGAGGCCAAGGAACAGTCCGGTGAGCATTTTACCGTGAAACAGATGGAAAAGACACGGAAAACACTGGAGGTGAAACTGAAAAAGCTACAGTCCACCGACCGCAAGGATGATGTGGTCACATTTGAACAATTAGGCGTAGATAGGTTATTTGTGGACGAGAGCCAGAACTACAAGAACCTATATCTTTACACCAAGATGCGCAATGTTGCTGGCCTTTCTACCTCCGAAGCACAGAAGTCCAGCGATATGTTCGGCAAGTGTCGTTATCTGGATGAAGTGACTGGCGGGCGCGGCGTGATTTTCGCAACGGGAACGCCCATCAGCAACTCCATGACGGAAATGTACACCCTGATGCGCTATTTGCAGTACAGCACTCTCCAGCAGAAACAACTGACCCACTTTGATGCATGGGCTTCTACGTTTGGCGAGACCACCACGGCCATTGAGCTTGCGCCGGAAGGAACCGGCTACCGTGCGCGCACACGTTTTGCCAAGTTCTTTAACCTGCCGGAGCTGATGAATATGTTCAAGGAGGCAGCGGACATCAAGACTTCCGACCAGTTGCATCTGCCTGTTCCGGAAGCCAAGTTTGAAACTGTCGTGGTCAAACCATCGGAGATCCAGCAGGACATGGTGAAATCCCTGAGCGAACGTGCTGCTGAGGTGCATAGCGGTGCGGTTGACCCCTCGGTGGACAATATGCTGAAGATCACCTCGGACGGACGTAAAATCGGCCTTGACCAGCGGCTGATGAATCCGCTCACCCCGGATGACCCGGACAGCAAGCTGAATGCCTGCGTCGACAATGTTCTGCGTATCTGGAACGAAACCAAAGAGGATAATCTGACGCAGCTGATTTTCTGCGATATGTCCACGCCCAAGGGAGACGGCTCGTTCAATGTCTACGATGATATTCGCACAAAGCTGCTTGCCGCCGGGGTGCTGGAATCGGAGGTCGAGTTCATCCACAACGCTGATACTGAAGGTAAGAAAGCGGATTTGTTCTCCAAAGTCCGCAGCGGCAAGGTGCGTGTCCTGCTGGGCAGCACTGCAAAGATGGGCGCAGGCACCAATGTCCAGACCCTGCTGGTGGCTGTGCATCATCTGGATGTAGGCTGGCGACCGTCCGATATGACCCAACGCAACGGCCGAATCATCCGTCAGGGCAACAAAAACAAACAAGTTTACGTCTATAATTACGTCACGGAGGGGACATTCGACGCCTACCTCTGGCAAACGCTGGAAAACAAGCAGAAGTTTATTTCGCAGATCATGACGAGCAAATCTCCGATGCGCTCCTGTGATGATGTGGATGAGCAGGCTCTTTCGTATGCCGAGGTCAAGGCCTTATGCGCAGGCGACCCGCGCATCCGGGAAAAGATGGATCTGGATGTGCAGGTAGCAAAGCTCAAGGTGCTGCGCTCGGATTACCAGAACCAGAAATATCGTCTGGAAGATAAGCTGCTCAAGCATTACCCGGAGGAAATTCAGAAAGCGAAGAACCGTATTGCGGCTCTGAAAAACGATGCCCAAATCGCAGACGCACACCCGCAGGATAAGGAGAACTTCTGCGGCATGACGATCAAGGGCATGGTGTTCGATGAGAAAAAAGCAGCTGGTGAGCGGCTGATGCTCGCCTGCAAGGAGATGCCGAATGCGGATATGATGCTGCTGGGCACCTATCGCGGCTTTGAGCTGAACATTCGCTTTGACAGTTTCAAGAATGAGCATCAAATCGTTCTCCGCGGCGAGCTGAGTTATCCGGTACCGCTGGGCGATGACCCTCGCGGCAACATCGTCCGTCTGGACAATGCCATCGGCAATTTTGCCGACCGCATTGCCGATGCTGATGCCGCACTGGATTCTCTGGAACAGCAGAAGCAGGCCGCAGAGGTTGAAATCGCCAAGCCGTTTGCGCAGGAGGAAGAACTGCAAACCAAATCTGCCCGCCTTGCAGAATTGGATGCGCTGTTGAACATGGAGCATCAGTCCAGCCGGACAGAACCCGAAGCGGAAGAAAAGCCGGATGCCCGCCCCTCTGTGCTGGCAGCTCTGGAAGAAAAGGCTGATAAAGTGGAGCCTGTCCGACCATTCAAATCTTACTTGGATAAGGATGGTGATGCCCGGTGACGGAGCACCGTGACCAGCAGATCCATTTTCGTGTCAGCAAAGTCGAACTGGAACGCATTCGTCAGAAGATGGAAAGTTGCGGTATTTTGAGCATTGGCTCTTATCTGCGAAAAATGGCTCTGGATGGTTACTGCCTGAATCTTGATTTACCACAGCTGCGTCGGATGGCGTACCTTCTTCAGAATTGCAGCAACAACCTGAATCAGGTGGCGAAACGGGCCAATGAAAGCGGGCAGCTCTATGCCGCCGATTTAGAGGACTTGCGTAGTCGGTTGGATGAGCTGATAGCTATCGGCAAGCAACTTCTCGCCAAACTTTCGGAACTCTAAAAAAATCCCGCAGCAGGAGGACTGCGGGCTTACATAACGGTTGACATCCTTGCAAGGCAGTAGCCGATACCTTTATAATTGGGGCGGAAAAAGGAAGGATGGTGTTCGATATGAGGTTTCTGTTCAAAATGGTGCTTGCCCCGGTCTCTCTGTTTGTGGCTTTTCTGGCTCTGATGGCAAAGTGGCTGCTCACTCTGTCCAGCTATGTTGTCGCGCCGTTGATGCTGTATATCTTTGGCTGCGGCATCTACACCGTCTACCGCCAGACTTGGGATCAGTTTTTGATTCTGCTGGTTGCTGAATTTCTCTGCTTTGTTCTTTTTGTCAGCGCAACTGCGATGGTGGCGGGCGTTGAACGATTCAGCGGTTGGCTCCGGGACGTGATTTGATTTTGAATCTTTTGCCGCCTTCGGGCGGCTTTTTCATTTAGGGGGTGATTTGCTCTGGCTGCTACTCGTCTGATTGCACTGCATCAGCACAAAGGAAAATCTATCGCCGCCTGCCTGAAAGACCGCACTGATTATGCGCAGAATCCCGACAAGACTGAAAGGGGCGAACTTGTCAGCAGCTATCAATGCAGCCCGCTTACCGTGGATGAGGAGTTCATGCTCACAAAAAAGCTATACGAGCAAGCCACCGGGCGCAGCCAGAAAAGCAATGTCATCGCCTATCAGATACGGCAATCCTTCCGACCCGGCGAAATCACAGCAGAGGAAGCAAATCAAGTTGGCTACGAATTGGCCTCCCGCTTTCTGAAAGGCAAACACGCTTTTATCGTTGCCACTCATACCGACCGGGAGCATATCCACAATCACATTATCTTTAATTCGACCGCTTTGGATGGTACCCGGAAATTTCGGGATTTTTTCTTTTCCGGGCTGGCAGTGCAGCGGTTAAGCGACCTGATTTGTCTGGAGCATCAGCTTTCCGTAATTGAAAAGAAGCCTTATCGGGAGCGGCAGAAGCGTATCACTTACCCGCCAAGGGAAAGCAACCGCGACCGACTGTGCGGTGTCATCGACGAAATTTTGCAGCAGAAGCCCACCGACTACGAAGATTTTCTGCAAAAGCTGGAACAGCAGGGCTATGAAATCAAACGCGGCAAATACACTTCCGTTAAAGGCGCACGGCAGAAACGCTTTATCCGGTTAAAGACACTGGGTGCCGGGTACAGCGAGGATGAAATCAAAGCAGTCATTGCCGGAAAAGCCGAACACCGCCCACATCAGAAGCAACCTCCCAAAGAGCAGCCGTTCCAGTTGCTGGTTGACATTCAAGCAAAACTTGCCGAGGGCAAAGGTGGCGGCTACGAACGCTGGGCGAAAAAGCACAATCTGAAGGAAATGTCCAAGACGTTGCTTTTTTTGCAGGAACAGAAAATCAGCAGTGCGGATGAGCTGAAGGAACTTGCAGATGCTGCACTTTCACACTATCACGAACTGGGCGATTCTATCAAGGCCGCAGAGCAACGTATGACCGAGATTGCAGTCCTCCGTGCGCACATCGTCAACTACGCCAAGACCCGGCCAGTGTACGATGCCTACCGCAAATCCGGGTATAGTTCCAAATTTCTGGAAGCACACCGGGAGGAAATCACGCTGCATAAGACGGCGAAAGCCGCTTTCAATGAATCCGGCCTGAAAAAGCTGCCCAAAGTGAAAGACCTGAATGCAGAGTATTCTGCGTTGCTCACCATGAAAAAAGCACTCTACCCGGAGTACCGAAAGGCACGGGATGAGATGCAGGAAATCGTAAAAGCACAGAAAAATGTGGAACTGTTCTTTGCGGAGGAAAAGGACTCCAAGCAAGTCGAGCAGATCCGATAAAACAATACGGCCCTGAGAACTTTGCCGCTTATCCGGCAGGGTTCTCAGGGCTTTTTTGCTTATTACTCAGTCTGTACTCAGAGCAGCGGTGATTTCAATTTGTTTAGCAATCATGCTTTCCAGTTCCTGCGTGATCGTTGCACAATTTGCAACACGATAATTCCAGAAGTAAGAAACGCCTTCACACTCCTCAACGGACAAATCACTGTTGACCAAAAGCAGTCGGTCGGAGGTTACTTTCAGCTTTTCGCATAGAGAAGCGTATTTTCCATAATCAATACTTCGGCTGGACGATTTGGCTTCCACCCAGAAGAATTTTCCGTTGATGGAGAATACGACATCCAGTTCATGCGTGCTCCCTGCGGATGCCGCTTCTGAAAGAATCACATTGGAGCAAACCGAAACTTCTGCACCCTGCTCCTCCTGATAGCGATTCAAAATCTGCTGAACCTGATGCTCCACAAAAAGTTCCAGCCACTTCCCGCTCAGGAAATGCCGGACAGTCTCATTTTGCGCAAGCTCATAGACGATATTCTGCGGATAGATCACAATGGATGCAAAAAGTCCCATTTTATCCCACGTCTGAGCGATTTCCGAAAGTGTGGCAAACGAATTCTTGGAAGTACCCTTTGGGATACGAAACGAAAAAGAGCCGTCACTCTGCATATGTGTCCGAATAAACTGCAAGAAATCCACCACTACCGGGTCGCAAAGAGCTTCGCCTGTTTTCCATGCCATCCGCTGAACGGCAATCGGCGGAAGTTTTTTCGGTACGACCTGCTGAACGATTCTATACCCACAGCGTTCCAGATGCTCCAATGCGGTCAAAGGCTTCGGAGGGATTTTTTCTTTAACTTCGGACTTTTCTGCACCGGATGTATTCTCAGTCAGATAGTTAAACTTCCATCCGTATTCCCAAGCAGGCGAACGGGTCAACACACCAACTGCATGAAATCCGCTGTCCGGTTCCTCCATCGGAAATGTGATTTTGTTCTTTTGGATATTGATTTGGAGCGTTTTATTTTTCAGCGCTATCTGATAAGCGTCAAGAAGGAATTCCTTTCCCTTATATGTCAGCTCACTGGAACTATTTGCAGAAAGGCCAGCATTTTTTGCCAAAGAGAGAAGCAGACAGGTCGCTTTGGGCAGCTCAAGGATATGCTCCATCTGCGCAGCGTCCGGAATCACTTCCGCATTTGCGTTATCGGGCTGCGGCAATTCGTCTGCCGGAGTCTCCTTTGCTGGTGCAGAAACTTCGGGTGTCATTTTTGAAGCAGCCTCAGATTTTCCAGACTTGGGCAAAGGTTTCGGCTCCGTATAGACCTCAGCAATAAATAATTCATAGGAATCGATGCACGAAAGTTTTCCTGCCGCTGCAAGTCCCACATAAATCGCAGCCGCCCGTGAGGAATCGCCATAATACTTTTTAGAATCCGCTGCGGCAGCAATATCAGAAAAAGCATTATATCTGCTCAGCGGCTCCGCCTTTTCCGGGAACTGCTTCAACGCACGGCAGTAGAGCCACTCAAAGAACGAATCCATGTACGGCTCTGTCGGATACTCGTTTCCTTCCAGAGAGTAACGTAGCAGCTCTCCACTGGTTCGCAGCCGAGTGTCCTTATGGACTTTGGGTGGCTCACAGGTCAGAAGGTCAGCGAATGGCCCACCATGTTCAAACACTTTGGTGGCTTCAAAAACCGTGCTGATGGGTACATCCTGCGCAACAGAATCCAGATGCAGCAAAAGCCGCAGAGAAGAAACAGCTTCACCCTCCGGCTGAACGGATGCAGAGCTGACTTCCAGAATCGAAACATCAGGGTCTGTTGTATGGACGGCATCATGGACGGCACGGATATTCTGCCGCTTGCTGCCTTTTATCCATGTGAATGTCACCGGCTGTTCTCTGCAATAGGGATAGCCGGATATGGGAAAACAAATGGTTCGTGTTGCCATGAACACCTCCAACTTTTTAGGACAAACAAGTTTATGTAAATCAAGTATAGCACAATCCCGGATGTGCTGCATAGCACTATTTTCTGCTTCCGGGAATCCATCTGTGCAAAAAGTGCCGATACCACAGGCATCGGCACTCAGATTAAAAAGCATTTTTCAAAAATGTGCAGCCTGCATCCACTGGATGCAGAACACAAGGGGTTTGGGCACAGCCCAACAAGCATTTTGAATTTGATTTTTAGAAATCGGATTCAAAAATTGCAAGTTGGTACCAGCTTGCACTGCTTGCCACAACAATGCGTCCTTTTTGTCCGCAATTTGTAATTTTCAGATTGGAGAAAAACGCCATGGCAAAGACGAAGGCTGAAGAAAAAGCTCTCAACCTTGATTAGATTTTGTTTAACTGCCGGGATTATCTGCGCGCTGCGCGCAACTCCGGCTCGTTCTTTGAAAAGCGTGATATCCCCCGCAGTACAGCCCCGAAGTTCTCAAAAAGGTCATGGAACAGGTAGAGAACTTTGAGGAGAACAATTAAGCATTTTCTCGTTTTAACGTGGGATTAGATTGCTGTAGACCTTAATACAAAAAGATAGATAATGAAAATCTGGTGTCTGCTGGTACCAAAAAGCAGTTTGGCATCCTGAAAGACCTGATGAACCGCTCCGACGTGGATATCATCGTCAATGCCTGTGAAGCCCACCTCCACATTCCCATGGCCGATTTCGTAGTCTATGTAGTTGTAGCGGCTCCGGTCAAACCAGATCTGATAGGTCAGCCCGTTTTTCATTTTCTTTTTGAAGTCGCCCTTTTTCAGACGCTTCCAGCCCTTTTCCTCCAGGCCCAGGCCGTTCCACAGGTAGTCCAGAAGTTCCTGAATTATATCTGCCGGCCGTTTTTGTTCCACGGTCTCCACCCCCTGACGAATTCTCTTTAATAGTCAAGCAGGATAGGCACCTGCTGCTCCTCGGCAAACCGCATGGCCCGCCAGAACACGGAGAAGGCAAACTTGGCCAAGGATTGGGTGTCATACTGGGTGTGTTCCGGGATGTCTGCCTTGCTGTACTGTCCATCTGAGTCTACGGTTCCGTCTACCGGGTATCCCTCCGTGTCTGCCCAACCAAGGATAGTGTCCTCATCGGCCTGCCATGCCAGCTGGTTCAGCTTTTCCAGCTCCTTCCGCAGTCCGCCCAAGGTGGCGATCATCGTCTGATCATCGGTGGGCAGAGGGCCTTGGAATAGAAAGCTGTCGGTGAGGGGAAGCCACCAAGTCGCGCCCCGAAGCAGGGACCACACCCGCTCCTCGTCCGATGCAAGGCGGGCAATCAGGGGATGCTCCCCGAAGTCCCAGTCCTTCTCCACGGTGAGAGGCACCGGTTCCTCGTATGTATGACAGGCAGCCACCAGCAGCATAGCGCCAAAGGCATCCCAATCCGGCTTATCGGTGTAATAGGGCCGCTCGTTGTCCTCCGGCCATGGAGTGTAGTGCGGCTGGTTCGGCTGGGAAATGGCGGCTAAGATCTGATCCCGCCAGTCCTCCACTGCCGCCTGGATCTCAGCCGGGGACAGCTCCTCCTCGTTGTCGGCGGGTTCTCCATCCGGGGTGATCCGGTTAAAGGTGTATCCGTTTTCCTCCGCCCACTGCTGAACAACAGTTTTCCAGTTGTGAGAATAGTACCGGGTCAGCGGCCCGGCGTAAATATCAAGTCCCATAGCAATGTCTCCTTTTCTGTTATGCAGTCATTCTTTTGCTGGAGCGAACATCTGGTCAATCTTCTCCAGATCGTATTCCAAAATCCAGTCATGAAATTGATGATAGAGAGGCAATAGCAGCTTCTGTGAGCCGCCCAGCACATCCAGCCCACGGTCATCGTACAAATGGTAGAGGAACGGCCCCGGCCCAGCCAGATAGACGCTGGACACAAAGCCGTTCCAGCCGCCGATGTCCCCCAGAATGATTTCCCGAAGAAGCAGCTCTGGTTGAAAGCTGATCTTGCTGAGATCCCAGTAAAACTGCACTTGTGCATGGGTATCCCCATCTTCATCCTGCTCTGTGGCCGAAAGTTGTTCATCGGGAACTGGGAGGCCCACTCGCTGCCGGATAACGGTCAGCAGGGACTCGGCGGGTTCTTCATCGGGATACCCGTCGATCCGCAGAAGGTCCGGCACCGCCGGAAGTGCCCGATAGATCGCGGCGGCTCGGTCCAGCGCCCCCTGAACATAAGCGGGGTTGGTTTTCAGCTTCGCCGCACGCCTATCCAGATAGATTGGTTCCTCCCCGCCGATCTTAAAACGAATGCCCACCGGTGCATGGTAGAACAGAGGGTGTTCCAGCCCAGCCATGCCCAGATCATGTAAAATGTGTTCAAACCGCTTTGCCAGCATGGTATCCCTCCGTTCTCATGTCATTTCATACAGCAGAGCAGCATCGCCCTGCACCAGTTCCAGATGGGAGCGCAGCGTATTAAGCCCGCTTTGCACCGCCTCGGTGGGCAGATCCCAGTCCAGGGCAATTTCAGCGGCCAGCTCCGGGAGATCCTGCTCCCGCAGAGCTGCCAGCAGTTGAGACGCCAGCTCTCCCTCCAGCAGAGCGCAGTCCAGGGTGTCTTCCGTCTGGGGAGCAGGAAAACGGACATCCAGATCCAGTTCGCTCTCACACCAGTCCCAGATGGCCATATAGACCGCGCCGGAGCAGTCACCGTCGGACAACTCCTGCCGCTGGTTATTTTTTATCAGATAAAAGGACGCGATCTGTGACATGGTGGTTCCTCCTAAATGTTATTCGCTTCCATCAGCCCTTCGGCCTGCAACCGGATCACATAGAAAGCCCGCACCCAGTCCAGTTCCTGCTCCATGGAGTCCTCCAAAGCCAGCAGGCGGCGCTTGCCAAGCCTGCGATCCAGAAGGGCAAAGATACGGACAAGGGGATTCTCGCTGACAAGGCTTTTCTCGATGCTCTGGTTGTCAAAGATCCCAAACGCCTCATAGAACACCTTTTGGTCAAAGGTGCCCTGCTCCAGCGCATAGGCATGAGCCTGATTGATGGCCTCTTTTGCGGAGTCGTGATCTTTCAGCGTGGTGGAGCGCAAGTGATGAAATTTCGTCCACACATTTTCAAAATAGGTGTAGTAGTTGCTCCGCAGCACTTCCACGCCGTCCACACGAATGGCGGCCCGGCCCTCATGGTCGGCGCTTTTGCTGTAACTGGTGGCAAAATACTGGATGTGGCCCCGGAGTGCCGGGCACAGGTAGTCATTCTCCAATTTGTTCCGGATTCCACTCCAAGTCGATACTCTACTGTTTGACATAGGTGTTGTTTCCTTTCTGCTGATTCCTACTGCTTTTGGAGATACTCCCGGAAGCATTCGATGAACTCCCGATTCCGCTTAGGGACATCGAACCCCTTCCGATGGGGGAAGAACCCCTCCTGTTCCACATCGTCCAGCAGCTTGGGCAGATTGGAAAACCGGGCAAAGAATGGTAGTGCATAGTCCTGGATCTGCCCGGAAATTTCCTGGATAGAGCGTTCCCGCTCCAGCAGAGTAGATACCTCATAGCGGGGGAAGTCATCATACCGGTGGGTCAGCCGGGCGATGGAGGTACCCACGATACCATCATAGGTTTCCTCCGTCCCTTCCTGCTCACTGCGCCACTGGGCAATCACCGGGGAACTCACATCGAAGAAGGCAGTAAAAGTGGTGGAGCCAAAGCGGATGGAGGGGGAAAAGTAAAAGGAGAACACAAAGATGCCGTCTTTTTTGTAGATGTCATTTTTGCTCTTGCGGTATTTGTAGCCCAGCGGGTTCAAAGGCTCCGCGATCCGCTCACAGGTATAGACGAAGATCTCACGGGGCTTGGTTCCCTTGGGAAAATCCTTCTTCTCCATGTTGCCACCTCAATCAAAATCCATCCAGACCAAGTGTTTTCCGCAGTGAAGGCACTGGAACAGATAGCATTGCAGATGCCCGCCATTGACGGATTCCCGGATCATATCTTTCTGCGCCTCGTCCCACATGGGGTCGTCCAGCACCTCCTCCAGCACACCCAGTGCCCGCAGTTCTCTGGCTCCCACATTACCCAGGTAGGCGCAGTAGTCGCCGCAGTGGGCGCGCCAGTATTCCTGCTGCCAGCCGGAGTAGCCGGGAGTACGGTGGATCAGCTCGTCCAGCTTCTCCGGATCGTCTACGCCATCGTCCACAGAGAAATCATCTTGAAAGCTGCCGTCATATTTCCGGGCCGCAGCGCCGCTGGCGATACACTCCGGGCACAGATACGCAATATCCCCCACGGAAAAGAACGGATTGGTATAGAAAATATGGGTCATCTTGCCGCAGCAGTCGCAGACAACGCCGTCTGCGGATTCCTCAAAAGCCCCAGTTTCCAGAGGGTTTGGGTGATACCGGAAGGCGGGCAGGCCCAGCTGGGCCTGCCGTTCCTTCTCTTTCTGCTTTTCCTCCGGCGTTTTGGGCTTGGGGAGAGCATAATGATTGCCCCAGTTTTCCGCATAGTCCTTCAGCGTGCCCAGCCGCTTGAGGGTCTTTTTATCGGAACGATTTCCGATTTGGCAGAGCAGTTCGTAGGCGTCCTTCTTAAAGTCCAGCAGGTCATATACATCCACCAGCACTTCCTTGGCCTGCTGATCCTCACTCTGCTCAAGTTCTTCCTTGAAGGTATATAGAGCGCGGACACTGTCCGGACCTTCATTGGTCGCAACAAACTGTTTTTTTAGTTCGATATAGGTTTTCTGATATTCTGTCATTGGTCGCACCTCCCATCAATCCCACCAGAAATACCAGACGGTGGACTGCCACAGGACACCTGCCAAGGAGCCAATGCTTCCATCCTCATTCTGATCCAGATCTGGGCAGAAACCATATTGCTCCACAGCCACCTCCATAGCTCTTTCCTTGGAGATCGGAGTTGGAAGTTCAAACTCCAATTCATCGTGGCTCATGGCGGCAGGGATGGCACCATGTTGCTCGAACCAGTATTTCGCCACTGCCATCAGGTCCGGTGTGTCGGGACACTCATTCCAATTTCCAAAGGGCAGGTAGGCGAAGATCTCCCAGGGGTTCTTTACCGGAATTTTAGCCAGAATGAGCGGATATGTCATTCCGGTATCATCGTTCCAATAGTTTGCGAAGCGGTCATTGGGTTCTCCGCCCTCCATCTCGCCCAGGACTTCCTCCTCCCAGTTCAGATCATCGTCCTCGGCTTCTTCCTTGCGCTGGCCGGTCAATTCCTCCAAAACCGCCTTTCCGTCCTTGACGGGAGCGGAGAGCATCTTCTTCCGGTACTCCGTTACCGTTTTGAGGTCAAATTCATAGAAGTCCGCATCATGCTCCGGATCGGCGTTCATTACCAAACACTCCAACAGCGTTTCATCATCCGCCTGGATAAGTACGGGAACAAAGCCCTCCCGTACCCCCAGCCGCTGGGCGTAGCTGTATGCCGACATGATGGGGTCATCATCTGCCATGGATGGGAAATAGGTACACTCGCAGTCCAGATACTCCATGATGGCATGAGCCACTTCGGAAGGCTCCAGCGTGTCCTCGTCGAAGTCCTGTCCCTGCCAGTTTTCAAAGCGTTCCTCAATCACTTGAGCCATGGTCTGATAGTATTTCTCATCAAATGGGATGAATAAGTATGCCTCCTGTTGAAATTCATTGGAGTGGTATCGGGACGGACCAAAATATTTCAGGGCATAGTCATCAATGTCGGCAGGATAGTAGGGGCTGTCGCCCTCTCCGTAGTAATAGCCTGCAAAGGCACGGCCTTGCTGATTGAACAGCACAGAGAACAGACAGCCGTCCAGCTCATCCCGGATAAACTCCCGCAGATCCACGCTGGCAGGGTCGGCTTTGACCTGTTTGGCCACTTCGCTGTATTCTTTCAGGAAGTCCTCGCCCATCAGGTCGTGCTCCATGCACCAGCGCAAGTAGATGGCCATGTGGTTATAAGCATTGATGGGGTCAATAGGCAGTTCCTTCTCCTCAATGCTCTCAAGGTGATAGGAAGCGTCGTCCATCTCACCGTCAAAATTATCATTGGAAAGGGTGCCACGGGTGATCGCATTCTGGCGAGTGGGGTTTACAACAAAACTGATCCCCCTCATCTTGTTCAGCAGAGCGTCTACATCATGTTCCAGTTTATAGTCCAACTCGTCCTCATAAAGCGGAATGACCTGATAGAAGTTGACCTCCTCGCCGCCCGGCAGGGTGCAGACCTCGCCGCCCTCCTCTGTACTTTGGGGGCCGGTGAGAATGGCGGCACACAGCTTCGTATTTTCCGCAAAGTTCTCCTTGTTATCCATGGTATGTCCAAAGCCCAGCCAGGTATCGCTGGCAATGGGAAGGCGGGCCAAGGATTTCAGCAGGCGGATGGGCCAGTACCACTTTTCGTCTTTCATGGACTCCTGATCCAGCTTCCAGTCCGCAGGCAGGGCAATGGCCAGCTCCGCCCGCTCCAGCTTATATTCCGCCAGTTCCTCCGGCACATTCATCCGGTGAGCGCCCATGCCCATGGTGACCAGGGTGCAGTAGTCCCGATCCTCAGAGGGCGGCACCACGCAGATGTCCACATGGATGTCGGGAGAAACCAGCTCATGGAACACATTCTCGAACTTGCCGAAATACTGCTCAATGTGCCCCTCGACGGCTTCCATCTCCTCCTCGGTGTAGACTTCGGGATTACTGAATTCTTCCTCATCCTGCGTGTCATCATTGTCTGAGTGGTCGCAGCTGTCATCCTCCGGATCTCCCTTTATAGGCTCGTAACCGATCTTCAGGGTCATCTGTTCCTCTGGCAGAGAGACACCGGGGCTGCGGGTGATGGTGTGCTTATCGTCCGCAGAAAAACCGATGGTCTCGCCGTCTTGCAGCGTCACATCACACGCCAGCACATAGGAGGCAAGGCTTGCCAAAAAGTCCCGTAGTTCCTCCGGCTCAGCGTCGGTGTTCAACACCTCCATTTCCTCCTTGCCAAACACATCCATGCCGTAGGTGTAGCCGTTTAGGCCCCCCTCGCTCCGGTACAGGCCGAACCAAACCCAGTTGAAGATGGGCAGTTCGTCCTCTTTTATCATATCGGCAAGGCCCTCATAGAAACGAGGCTCAAATACCACGCCGCTGGTGTAGACACCGGTGGCGTATTTCTGCTTGCAGCACACTGCCATCGCCTTGGTGAACAGCTTACCTCGTTCCAGCAGTTTTTCCTCCTCGCCCAACACAGCCACCATGATATGGGCCTTGTGCGCCTTGGCCACTTCTACGGCCTCTGGCCACATATAGTTGTTTTCGGCGTTGATCTCTGCTTCATTGTCCGGGATGTGACCGTGGAATAGTGTCACAATCAGCATCATATTGCCGACCCGCATTACCACAGCGTCATCGCTGTTCTCAACATCTTCGTCGCCCTCATCCGGCTCCTCATCTACGATGCCCCATTCTTCCCGCAGATCTCGAATCAACTGCTCCTTGTCCCACTCTGCTTTGGAGAGGAGCACAGATCCGGCAAAGGAACCCTTATGGTCAGTTTCCTCCTCGTCAGCGTCATCCTCAAGATCCTCTACATCTTCATCCGGATCATAGAGGGATTCATGCTCCAGTCCGCGGATAAATTCCTCAAAGCTATCTGCCAGATGGGTGATTTTATAGTCATTTTCCTGATCCACATGGACTACCGCAGGCTCTCCCTGGGGACCGCAAGCCCGGTAGTCCAGGAAAATCATATCGTGTCCGGCGCTTGGACAGTCGCAGATGGCCACGCCGATGGCAGGATACTCCCACTCATCGATCATAAACTGGCTGCCCAATTCCCCGCAGAGGGAGCAGCTCTTTTCCCGCCCGATGCCGAAAATTCCGGTGATGGCCACATGGTCCTCTGCCCAACAGGTAGGCTCATCGCAGGGATAGCAGGTGTTCACCGGAATACCGCCGTTGTGCTGCTTCATCAGCCAGATGTAGGCGGCGGGCAGCTTGTAGCCCAGTTCCTCCTCCACGCTGGCAATCAGCTCATCGGAAGGCGGATCACTGACATATTCTTTCAGTGCATACCAATTATCATCCCAGAAGTTGGTGAGGTCAAAGCCCTCAAAGGGGGTATCACCGGGCACGAATTTGGCCTTCTTCTTCCGGCTGCGCTGGCGTTTCCGGATCTCCGCCTTACACTCCCGAATTACCGCCGGGGCATTTTCGTCCTCCGGGTCCAGTTCCGCCCACCGCTGAGCGTAGGGAATGGCCTTTGCCTCCTGCTCATAGAGATACTGATAGCCGTAGGCCATCCGCATATTCCACTCTGCCTTGTCCTGGCCTTCCTCCCGGACGGACTCCAGCACCTCAATGGCCCTCAGGAGGGCTTTGTCTCCCTTGGATTTCAAAGTGCCTTCGTCATGGTCCCCGATGATGGCGTAGTTCTCCAGTGCACGGGCCAGGGCGTAGGCGGTGCGGTAGTTTCGCCAATCCTCCGGGATGGCATTGAGTGCCTGGATACAGCGGGTGTACTCGTCTTCGTCGTTCCACTGCTCCAACTGAGCGAAGAATGCTTCGGCGTTCTGTTGGGTATAAGGAATATAGTCCATGCCCGTCAGCGCCTCGTCCAACTCGTCATCCTGATTCTCAGTTTCTGACCCAGCATCTTGTTGCTTTAGGGGTACAGAACCGGCTTCACGGCGGAAGGTGTGGAAGATGGCCCATGGGATGTCCGTGCCTTCAAAGAACTCTTTCGCCATGTTCAGCGCCTCTTGGATGTCCCAGGCGATGAAGTCCACATAGCCACAGTAGAGGCCGGTAGCCCCGCCGGTGAGAGTGAGCACTTCCGAACCATCCCCGCCGGTGAGCACTTCCTCCAGCTTGTCCCGGAAGTCGAAAATTTTCTGACTGCCTTCCTCCTCCCGCAGGGTATCCAGGGGATAGCAGAAGAAGCCCGCCACCGCGCCGTCGGCATGGAGATCGTCCATAAAATCATTGTCGGCATTCAGATAGCCGTTGATGAGCGGCACACAGCAGGTGGAACCGGCCATTACATCCAGCCGCCAATCGGCGTCCGGGTCCTGTTTGGGTTCCATTTTGTAACCAAGGTAGCTCTCCAGATAGGCTTCCGGGTCGGTGGAGAGCTCCAGGCCCTGCTCCCGCAGTTTGTCGGGCAGCTGGGACAGGAGGAAGGACGGCTCTGCCTTGGGTTCCTCCAGCACATCAAAGCTGTCTATGTATCTCATGTGGGGGATCTCGCCCAGCACTTGGTCGGTGAAGGTGGTGAGCATCCACCAGGCCCGGCCTTCCTCATCCCGGAGCATAGGCAGCAGCTTTTCACAGTAGGCGGAGATGGCGAAGCTGTTTTCACCCTGCTCCTCCAGCCAGATCTGCACATCATCCCCGGAGATGTCCAAGCCATTCTCAGTACGCAGACCGATGTTCTGGAGGGGCTGACGGCCCACAAGGATGTTCCAGTGCTCCAGCACCTCCTTGGGGGCGTGCTTCTGGAAGTAGACCAGCTCAAACAGCTTGACCTTGTCGCCCTCCGGGGTGAGGATCAACTCATGCTTTTCGCCATTGAAGCCCATCTCGAAGGAGATTTCGTCAAACGCCTGGTTCAAAGCCCCTTCCATTTGGGCCACGAGTTCTGCGCCGCGGGTGTGATCTTTGTCCTCATCCATCATCTGGCGCAATTCTGCTTCCATCTCGGCAAAGGTTTCCCAACAGTTCTCTGTCCGCTCCCGGAAGCACTCCCAGAACTGCGGCAGAGAAATACCCTTTTTGCACGAGTCAATTAGTTCCTCCATGTCCTGTCGGGTGTTGAGCTTAGGATCATCACCGGGATGCAGTTCCAGAGCTTTTTCAAAATGCCGCAGAGCGCGGCCCTCCTGATCCAGATAATAATAGGCATACCCCATACGGAAATTCCAGGAATAAGTATCTCCCAGTTCCTCCTCATGGGACTGCATCAGTTCCAGTGCCTGGTGAAGCAGCTTCCTTCCCTCCGGCTCGCTGGAGTCCGCCAGATTGTTGTAGGCGCGGGCCAGCTCCATATCCATTTCCGGGGTACGCTCCTCGGCAGAGATTGCCTCCAGTGCGTCAACGATTTTCTGGTGTTTGTCCTCCTCATGCCACTTCTGGCACTGCTTCAAAATATCCATATCAGGGTCCTCCTCGTCCTCATCTGGTTTCCAGTCTTTGATCTGCTGGAACACGCCATTTTCATCCCGCTCAAAGGCGCAGGGAGCGGGGGTGTTCAGCAGAGGAATGATGTCGGGATCGTCATTGCAGATCGTGTTCAGCTTGTAGATCCCGGCGTTGTTAGGGTCGTCCATGTACTCGTCGCTCTCATCACCGGCGGTAAAGCGCCAGCCGCTGTCCCAGCCGCCGTCCGGCTCCTCCCTGTAGCAGTAGCCCACCTTGCAGCCCTCCACTGTGATGCGGTTGGTGGCGATACAGCCATCGGCACCCTTCCAGTCGGGGAGCAGATCTTTTACATCTTCCGCCTTTACATGGTAGTTCCGGTTGCGGCCAGAGGCTTCGTACAGCTCCTTCCGCAGCATCTCCACCTGAGAAGCCATATCCGTGATTTCATCCTCGCCCATCATCTCGCTGATGTCGTATTCCAGCGGGGCATGGACAAAGTCCGCCAGGGCCTTGTCCATGGCGTCGTGCTCCTCTGGCGTGGCGGTGATGCGGATGCGGCGGGAGGAGGTGTTGTACTCATCCAGATCCTGGAGGTTCACACTGCCGCTGACGCTGCACTCCAGCAGGATGGCGGCCAGATCGGTGACCACATCAATGGCGAAGTGAAAGTCCATCTCCACACCATCGGAATGTGTAAACTCCAGGTACTCCACGGTCTGGTGGAAGTTCCAGTTCTGCTTGTCCAGCCCGATCTTGGCGAAAATCTCGCTGAGGGGGATCTCCTCCTTTTTCTGATCCTCTAAAAATGCCACAAGGTTCAGACTGTCATCGGAACCGCCAATAAAGTTGCCCCAGTATTTTTTGATATACATTTGTCGTGCCTCCTGTTCTGAATCCAGTCGATCAATGAGCTGATTCAAGTGTTCCAACCACGCAGGAGCGATCTCACCGCTGTCCTCGTTCTTCCAAAGATCCACAATCTCACGGATGCCGTCCTCGTCCGGCACCTCGTTTTTGATGTCGGTGAGCTGCCGCAGCAGGAAAGCAAGGGCTTCTTTGGATGCTGTGAAACCGGTGACTTTATCCCATATAGCTTCTTCATGATCGTAGTCCAGCTTGCCATTATCCTTCCATTGGAAATACAGCTCCGCCAGAGCCACCGCAGTATTGTCAAAGAGGAAGTCGATTTGTGAGAAGTCAGCTCCCAGCATGACTTCCTCTTTCATCAGTTCGATCATCTCGCCCAGATCCATTACCGGATGCTCCGGTACATATTCATTTTTGAGGATGTCCAGTACATCCAACCCTTCGTCACGCTCTAATGCTTTTATGCCCCATGCTCCCATGTCGGCACCTCTCTTTCTTTATTTTGTATCAAGCTTCTATTGTCAATCATAGTTCTCCAACCGAATGATAGGCCGATAAAAGTCATAATCTCCGTTTAGTTCATTGTCCTCCTGCACTTCTGGCTTACAGTGGGGCGAACAGGGTAGGAAACCGAGAAATGGGCCCAGCCCACCGCAGATATTGCATCCGCCGTCACCGCCGCAGGTGGTAAGCCTATCAGCCTGCACCACTTCCCGCATATAGGGATCGTAGGCGATGGACAGGCCGAAGAAGTTGGGTTCCTCCATGTCATAAGGCCGGTTCTCATCCTCATCCATATCCTCAAACCAGCGCAGACGCATGGAGTAGTCTAACCCATCTCCCCATGGGAACAGGGTCCGACACCCTCCGCCGCACAGGTAGGCCCACTCGTCCGCCGTGGGCAGGGAGAAGCCCCTGTTTTCCAGCATGGCAAGAAGCGCATCGTAGTCTGTGCGGTTATAGATACAGATCTGAAAGCCCTTTTCCGTCCGCTCAATGCGGGCCGACTGATGCAAGGTAAGACTGCTGCTGTCACTCCAGGCAAAATCACGGAATTCCTTCAGCCAGTCAGGGTGGGCAGTCAGCCTGGGATCGTCCATTTTGACTGGCTCCCAGTTAATTTCCTCCAGTTCCCGGCCCACCAGCATGGGGCCAATGGCCGCCTGCCGAACGGGAGCCATGCTTTCCCGAATCATCTCCTCCGGGTTCTGCGGTTCCATTTCCCATTCCCGGAACAGATACTCCAATTCCTCCCGGCTCTCCTGATTCAGTCCCTCGGCAAACTGCTCCCAGCCCAGGGTGACGGTATCGCCGGGGACAAAGACGAACTCCCGACCATCTTTCTTGAAGATGCCGGTGGTGCAGCTCTGGCCCCAGCGGTCAAAAGTATGTAGACCGAGAAAGGTCATATCATAACGGGCAGCCAGGCTTTCCATCAGTGTCTGCTTCTCGGTTGTATCCATTTGATTGAATTGGGGACGAGACAGTTTTTCGTTCATAGTAAGTTCTCCTACAGCCTATCCAGGTTTTCCTGTAAATCGCCCTGCATCAAGTGCTGGGCAATGGCTTGGTTCAGTGGCTTATGGGGGTGATAGGCTGCCTGCTCTACATCGTGGAGGCACTCCGCCATCAATACCTCCGGAGAAATGCCTTCCCGTTTGCCATAAAGATGGCCGAAGGCATAGCACACAGACTTTAGAAAGTCAAAAATGTAGTCGTGATTTCCGCGCATACTGGGCAGATCATTGAATGAGCCCATACCACCGTATGCCCGAAGATGGTGGGCAACCTCCCGCTGCTGGTTCCAGTCCTGAATGTCCCGCTCCAGCCAGCCGATCCAGTTTTGGAACTCTGGATGGTCTGCCAGAAGGATGGAGCGCAGACAGGTCAGAGCCTCGGTATAAATATCAGACTGTTTCATTGGCCATCGCTCCCCCAAATACCTCCATAGAGCACACCATCTTTTCCAAGGAACAACATCCGGCTGCGAAGCAGGCTGCACTGCTCCACAGCGACCTTGTTTCCGTCACAGGTGGGAATAGCCTCCTGTTTTTTCCCAAGGTGATCACCATGAGCGGTAAGGAAGTAGAATTTATCCCGTTGCTGGTATCCGCCTTGAAACAGGAAGGTATTGCCGGACGGGGCAACAGAAAAAGCTCCGCTTCCTTCGATTGGCAGTTCAAATACAAAGTCCTCTTTGAAGTTCGTCCGCACCAGCCGGAATTCATCGTAATAATAAAACCACAGGTTTTCTTCTTCGTCCAGGCTGATGGCGTAGCAGTCATAGATGGAATAGTTCTCATTCTTCCAGAGAGGAGTTCCCTCCGATGTCCATGCAATCAGGCCGCAAGCACCCAGAGGTTCATCCCAACCGTAATTACCAAATACACCTTCGTCAAAGTAGCTGGTAATGATGGTGCCATCTTTTTTTACCACACAGTCTTGAATGCCATCCCCCAGGCAGAAACGGGACAGCACAGCTCCGTCCCGGCTGACGATCCAGGCGTTCTGGTCGGGGCCGTTTTCCCGATAGGCGCATCTTGCCCCCAGCAGGAGGAAGTGATCACCTGCGGGCCGCAAATAATGAAACTGGAACTTCAAGAGGCCAAGAGGAAACAGCGTCGTTTCCAGCACCCGCTGTTCCGCCCAATCCAGCTGGATTTCCACTGCGGTATAGGTGGAAGGAGTGCTGAGCCAGTCCTTACCCTGTGTTTCGGACGGCTGTTCCATGAGAAGATAGACTTTTCCATCCCTTGCCGTGAAAAAGTCTGTCACTTCTGTGCCCTCCAGATGTTTTTCCCGGCGCAGCTGGTCCAGGTCAATGATGGAGAACAACGGCAGATTTTTGGCTTTTATAGGTTTGTTCATAGTGTCTCCTCCTGGCTACTTTAACGCTCCATCATAGGTGTGGCTTTCCCAGGCGGCCTCAAATTCCGCCTGCTCTATGACGCAGGCGTGGAACTCCTCACCCCAGACATGGGCGTTCAATTCCTCCACGGTGGGGATCGGCGTGATCTCGATGGCGCCGTCGTAAAGGTCAGGGATATTGCGGGTGCGGCCATCTGCAAAGATGTCAATGGAGTGGAGGGCCAGCCGCTCATTTTCTGTATCCACTTCATAGAGGATCACCGACGGTTCTCCCTCCGGTGCGTCCTCCCAAAAAAGCTTGATGTACTCCATCATTCCATTTCCCTCATTTGAACCAATGCCACCCCGTCATGGTGCCGGTTACCTCATCTATCTGTATTGCAATATCATAATTGCCGCGACAGCCCAGCAAGGCCGCGAGATGATCGTTTTCCATAATCAAATCATAAAACTCAACCGCTATGTCTTGGAATTCCTTCGGAATTTCCAGTGCAGAGAAGAAATCCACTGATTGAGCATTTTGGAAAAATTCAATGGCCGTTTTACTGCATTTTACTATAATCCCTGTTTGAGTGGTCAAATCTTTCATGCTTTCGCAACCTCGCTCATGTTCAGATACATCCCCATCGTTTTTTCATTGTCACAGGCCGCCCGGATCATTTTGGACAGCAGCATCAAATCGTCGATGTATTGGGAGTACACGCAGAACACATCCTCGTCAGAGTCGAAGTGAAACAGATCCACGCCGCTGTTATTTTCCTCGAACTCCCGGATCACGCCCCGGACCAGCCGTTCCCAGTCTCCGCTGCTGCCGGTCAGTCCCAGCCGGCAGAATTCTTCTGTCCGGAACCCGTCACTGATCTTCAGCAGAAGGGAGATGGCATAGGGGTGGTGGGGAATGAGAAAGAATGGCGCGATCTGCTCCGGCTTTACCCAGATTTTGAAGGGCGGACGCGGATCGGGTATCCAGGGCAAGATTTCCCATTCGTCCTCCGGTCGGTTTCCGTATTGGCAAAGGTCTTTCATAGTGTTCTCCTCATTCGATGTCGTTTCGTTCTTCTTTTACATCCAGTGGAGCGCCGTCCAGAGATGTGATCTGTGACAGTTCTGTTTCCGTCAGATTCTTCAGGAAAATGCAGTATTCATTTGGGTATCCGCCCACAAACTCCATTTTGGGCATCCCGATCTGCTGCGGGTCGGTAATCCACAGGCAGGGTTCTCCCGTTGCCCAAAAGTGAGTCAGCGTAAGAATTTGGCCGTTGTAAATTACTTTCTGTTCCATCCTCATTTCTCCTGCATTTGCCTCAGCAGCTTCACGATCCGCTCCCGGTTCTTTGCGGTTTTCATGAAGGTGGGGAGATGGTCAGCCTGGGTCATTTTCGCTCTTCCCGGCGGCTTTTCCCGCAGGTCGGCGCTGAGATAGCCGATCAAATAGGCAAGATGTTCCCGGTTGAGTGCCCAGACCGACTTACCCTGGAAGGAGGTCAAAAACCATAGTTCCAACCTGAAATAAGGTTCTCGCCCATCCCTGATTTCGCCAATATATGAAAACGCCTCCGCTGTTTTATGAACTTCTCCTGACATGGTTGTTCCACAATAGGGACAGGCCACATGGAGAACGGAAAACTGCTGCTTTGCCTCATCTTCAATATCCACCCGATAGTATCTGCCGCAGTTTTTGCACTGGTTATGGACATCATAGCGGTAGATCGTCCGGTCGCGGGTCTCCTGATGGCCGCAACTCAAACAGCGGAAATAGGCGTTATCCTCATCCGCTGTCACCACACCCGCGCCGTGGCACTTGGGGCATTTCACCTGAATGCCGGAGGTCAGGGCGTTGTATGCACTGTATGTAAAGTAGGGTTTATCGACGATTCGGCTCATGCGCCCACACACTCCTTTCATCCGTCTTTCTCTAAATAAAATCCCCATACGCAGTTGGAGAACTCTCCAGCAGCAAAGCGGTGGATCTGCCCATCAATCTCTACCTGCCAGACCTCGAAGGTATGGTCTTGGTGATAGATGGGGTCTTTGATTTTTACCCGCTTGCCGGTGGTTTGCCAGTCGTAGTCAAAGATGTTCACACCGAACAATTTGCATTGACCGTCCGGGCCAAAGGTTTCATATTCCCAAGCCATGTGATGCCTCACACTTCCGTGCGCTGCCAGCCGTTCAGCCGCTCCTGCACCGCATCAATCTTCCAGCCTTCGCCCACACGCTTCATAAGAAAGCGGCGGTCAAAGCCGGTGTTTTTCTCCCTGGTGTAGATGTAGAGCTTGTTTTTGGTGATCTGCTCTGCGTCAAGGAATTCTTCCCCGTTGTAGGTGCCCTGGGCGCTGTATGAGAGGCCCAGAGGTCGATAGCCCGGACGGGGCTTTTCGCTCACATATTTCTCCCAGATCGTCAGCAGGCGGGGCACTGCCTCAGCACCTTCAAACCCGGCCTGCTCCATGTACTGCTCCCACTGCGTCATCTCGGCAAAGAAAGCGGACAGCACCCTGCGGCATTCCGCCGCCGCCTGCTCATCCAGCTGGACGGGCTTTTTGGCCTTTTCCCGCTGGAGCTGGAAGAAGTGTTCCATCTGCTCCTGGGTGAATTGCACATGGGCCACTGGCTCGATGCGGTTGTTGCCAGCGATGGCCAGCAGGCCCTCATAGGTAACGGCGGTATGGTCGATCTGGATGTGGGAGAGCTTGGGGATGGAGGCCGCCTGGAGCAGACCGGCATCATCCAGCCCGGTACGGTTGAGCGTCAGAAGGTCCAGCTTGCAGCCTTGCAGAGCGGACAGACTGCTGCCGTGGATGGCGGCGTTACCGTCCAGCAGCAGATAACGCAGCTTGGGCATAGCGGAAAAAACGGGGAAACAGGCGTCAGTGAGCGCACCGTCCTCCACGCCGAAGTTGGCCATGCTTTTATGTCCGGCAAAAGGGGCAAGCAGTTCATCCGTCACCGGATAGCTTTTCACATGGAAGCCCACCAGGGTGTAACCGGCCAGCTGCTCCATGATCTCTGTGGTCAGCTCCGGAATATCAAATTTCTTTTCTCCATCTAAAGTTAGGACACCGTTTTCCCAATCCGCTGTTCGTGCCCGTTTTGGTAATTCCATAGCGCGCCTCCTTATTCCTGCTCTTTGTAACTGGCTTCAATGTCGATGAACCGCACATACACGGCGCAGATTTTGCCCTTGGCGTCATACCCGAAGTAGACAGGATAGTAACCATCCCCCCAGCCGGAGGCAAAGATGGGCAGGTTGCAGTCCGTGCCCGGCACTGTCCAGTTGAGCCAGTCGCCGCAGTCCCCCTGATATTTGGGGTAGGCTTTGGCGTTTTCTTCCAGAAGATCGCAGAACAGGTCGTTGTAGGGGTCGATGTCCGGGTCTTCTTCTAAACGCTTGGCCCAGTATGCCTTGAAGGCCGCCTGGGTCTGGATGTCCGCGACACAACCCATCCCGGCGTCTACGCCAAAGCCAAAATACTCGTCCTCTCCCAGTTCCTCGTCCAGATCCTCGTTGCCCACCATGCCCAGCTCATAGCGGACAGGCTTTTCCCGGCTGACCTCCACCTTGACGCAGGCGTAGCGGTCGCCGTATTGTTCGCTGGGTACCACGCAGATTTTCACGGGATAAGTTCCGGCGGGGATCGTTTGAAGGAACGGCAGAGTGTCCTCCAGTTCCACCAGCGGATCACAGGCGAAGATCTGCCCGGTGGGGAAATGGACGGCACCGATGTCCAGTACATCCACCGCCATGTTCCCAATCACTTTCTCTGTGAAATGGGCCTCCAAGTCATCTTTACAGGTCAATTTATCCTTGATTGCTTCGTATTTGTTCAGCCATTCAGTTGTAGGCATATCAGTTTCCTCCTGTTGGTTCTGTTTTTTGATATACGCGCTCTTAGAGCCGTCCCAGTAGCAGTTCACACATCGGCCATTCTGGAAATGATGGTCACAATTCGGGTAGCCATAGAGAACATGGGCACATTCCGGGCACAGCCCCATCATCTGTGAGGAGCCTTTGAAAAACAGGCTTCCGCACTCATCACAAAGGGCCAGTTCTTTTTCTGCCATAGGGCTCACCAGTCCCGTTCCCGGATGGCCTCCTCGGTGTCAATGGGGATGCCAAACCATTCCAGAATGTAGGCCACAGTAACGCCAATGCAATCCCGGGCTACAGTTTCGATCTCGCTGTCGTTCTCGTCAAACTCCTCCTGGAGATCATTGATGCCGCAGACCGCCTCGTCCAGCGTTTCCTGCACCACTTCGGTGTCGGTTTCGCCGCTCTCCAGCAGGTCGATGACCTTCTGAAGCTCGTCTTTTACCTTGTCCACCAGAAAAGTGGGATAGTAATTGTCCTGATACATCTCGTCCAGCAGTTTATAATTGGGGTCAAATGCTTTCATCGTGATTTCTCCTTTCTCATTCAAACATCAAACCGTATGATTCGGTCAGGCTTCCGTCGTCCTCGTGAAATATACACTGATACACAGGCTCACGCTGGGTTGCTTTGCGGAACCGCTCCAGAACCGGAGCCAGCGGCTCACCGGTAGGGATGCCGAGGGCATCAGACACCCGTTGCAAGCTGTCCACATCCATATCTTCCAAGTTACAGTTGCGCTGTCTCTGCCCATACTCCTCCAATGTTTTGGAATCTACATACTGCTTTGCGTCACAACAGTCGTGCCAGCAGATACAGCTCACAATCAGGGAAAAGAGATCGTCCATGCTCTCGGCCAGACGGCCTGCTTCACCTTCGCTGCTATAATATCCAATAGAGCCATCTTCCAACAGGTGGTATTCTCCGCCGGAGCCATCCCTGGCAAACGCCATACCGGGCAGGGAAAAGGTGCATCGGCCTTCTGCGTCATCCCGCGGGGACAACTCATCCAGCAGGAAGAAGTCAAACAGCGAATCAAATTCATCCGCCAAATCAGGGTCATCACGCAATATCTTCAAATAGTCCATAGCTATTTCCTCCAGTTATGATTGCGATTGATCTCTTACAGTTTTCCGTCCAGTGCCTCAACCGTTTTCATGGCAGCGGAATCAAATTTGCACTGCCGCAGTTCCCGTTCGATCAGGGCAAACACATCCGGAAAGCACTCAATCTCATCCTGGTACTCATATTTCGCATACAATTTCCCGTACTCGGAGATCCAGACCTCCGCCGGGTAGTAGTAGCCAATATGACCGATAGGCTGGCATTTTTCACCGGCAGCCTGTTCGATCTCTGCCAGTTCACAGCCGGACATATCCCGGAAATAGGCGTCCTCCAAATGGTTTTTGATCCCATTGACCAGGTAAGGGAATAAAGCAAACTCAAAGTCAGCTGCCCATTTCAGCTTTTTCTGTGCCAAGTACCACTCGCAGCACAGGCCGAAATATTTGCGATAAAACCGCTGGGTGGTCTTCATCATCGGGACGCCATGATCGGCGTAATACTGCTCCGCAATGGAGATGTCCACACTGCGGCCTTCGTACCACCCGGCGTACTCCATCAGCTGCTTAACCTTGCTGCCCAGATCGCCAGAGATAGGGATGCGTTCTTTGATCATGGTAGTATCCTCCTGTTTTTCGTCACCACAGCCGATCGATCTGGGTATATATCTTATTCGGTTCTCTGTCCGTAAAACTGGTCAATGCGTCGGTGGGTTCTGCAAGCGGCATCACATTCAAAATATCCAGTACATAATACCAGACCCCAGTGTCCCAGTCTCGGAACCGCCCATTGCAGACAGCTCGACCATAATCACCAGGAATCAAATCCAGTGCCAGCTCATTGAGAGGCTGTTTCTGCCCGGTCTTATCGTAGGTATATCGCTCCGGTATCGCCCCGATGTGCCAATCATTGCGGTAACGCACATGGATTCCGGGCTCCTGCTGAATCAGTTCGAAAGGGTGAAGCCGTATTGTGCCATTCGGCTTCCATTCCATCAGCCTACGACAGTCCCTATCGATCTGAAATCCATCGGGCCTCTGTATGATAGATGCAAAGTGAGTAGGCAGACCAAAAGGATAATAGGAGAAGAAGTCTTTCGGCAGACGCATGGCTCTGGGATACTGGTTCCGCTGTGCGGCCGCATTTCCGCCCCGGCAGTCTTTATACCATTGCAGGCGGATCTGCTGAACCAGAAGTGTGGGCAGATGCTCCAACTGATGCTTATTCTGTTTCATCGCCATACCTCCTTCCTTGATAGATCCCTCCAATGGTCTTCCATGTTTCAGGCATTTACAACTCTGCTGCAAACTCATAGGAAACCGCAATGATGTTGTAAACATCATCGTATGTAAACAGCCGGTAGTGCCGATAGATGCCTTTGTCAAAGTCCTCCCGCACTGGCAGAGACTTCAGCCAGGTGCTGTCCTCAATTAAATCGAAGGAACTGCCATCCAGATACTCCGTCCCAGCCATATTTTCATAGGTGTCCAATTCACAGGTAAAATAGGCCAGCACCTGCCGGAAGGTGAGTGTATAGGGAAACCAGTCTTTTTCGTCCCTGCACTGGGAGATTAGATGGCCATTGATGTCCCCCGTAAAGGTCAGATTGTTCAGAGCATCCTGTTTCACCTGATCCAGATAGATGCAGTCCCGTCCCTTCAAAACACCTAAGCAGGTATTAACAGCAGTCGCTTTTTCCATAGACAACTCCTATCCCTCAATGTTGGCAGTTTTGAGGCCCTTTTTCAAGGAGCCGTAGATCGTCACCGCATGGTCGGTGAACATCTCGTCGCAGTCAAACCAGGCGGTGAAGCTGCCACCGGAGGTGACGGACAGGCTCGTCAGGCTGATCCGTCGGGCCAATTCTTCCTCTGTGATGGGGTCGGTTTCCGGATTGCGGGGGGTTTCCTCATCCTGGGAGAGCCAGTTGTTGGCCAGCTCGGTCAGGTTCTTGGCCGCAAGCTCTCGCATGGCCTTGTCCCAAGTTTCACAGTCGGCCAGCAACTTCTTGGCGGCGCTACGGGCGCGGGTCCAGGAGGGCTTGCTTTCGGCATTGACCTCCAGAGAAAGGCTCACATCCTTTCCGCACCACTGGATTTCGCCCTCGAAGGTATCATAGTCCTTGTCCAGTGTCAGTTCTCCCAGCACCTGGTCCTGGATCACCACTGGCTTGTGGTACTCGTCCAGAACGGCCTGGAGTTCCGGGCAGTCCTCGTGGGCCTTGACCACCTGGGAGATACACCAGGGCTGCACCACCAGATCCTTTGCCCATTCTTCTTTCATCCGGCGAATCTTCAGGCGGCAGATCTGCTCGTTTTGAAAGCGTCCCCAGCCCTTGTCACTGTGACGCTCCTCGTCGGTGACCGGCCAATCCAGTCGCTCCTCTTTGGTGCTGACCTTGCCGGTGTCACAGGACACTATGCCCAGCGTCACAACGGTCATTTCCCAAAAGTTACCTTTCCAGTTAAATCCGCCCCCAATGCAGCGATTGATCAAAGCGACCACTTCCTGCTCCTCGGACTCGTACATCTCATAAAATTCTTCAAACATAGATCATTCTCCTCATCCCTCTATATGATTGCGGTATTCCTTTTCAAGCTGGGTGTACCACCGTTTCAGCATGGTTTCCAGACTGGTCTTTCCGTTGCGATCTGTAAAAACAAGAAACTTCTGCATCAGTCTGGGGAACAGATATTTGCCCGCTTTTGTCAGATCCTGATTGAGATAGACCATCCGCAGGATACGGCCCTGCCGGTCCAGAGGGTCCTTTTTCAGCAGTTCCTTTTCAAAGCAGAAGCGCAGGAATACCACATTCTCGTCGTAGAAGTCCTCCACCACAGCCGCGCCGATGCTGGTGTAGGTGATGTCGTACACCAAACGGCTCCAATCAAATTTCTCGGCATAGAGAAGTTTCAGCGCCTTCGCCCAATGTTCCTCCGGGATCACCAGCATCCTGTGCTGGGCGGTGCTGGAGTAGCCGTGGTAGACGGGTTCCGGCTGCCCCAGCAGTTCACTCACACTGTCGGCGTAGACGAAGCACAACTCCTCGTCGAACAGACCACCGATAAAGTTACCATTGCAGTACAGCATATAATTCTTGGACTTGGCCGGAGAATAAGAGAGGTTATATTCCTGGGAGTCCAGGCTTTTATGTACCTTGTTCAGAAAGTCTATGGATGTCATGGTCTTGCTCCTTATTCCTCAAACTCACCCTCGATCATCCCGTTCAGATATCGTCCGGGATCTGCGATGAAGTCATCCCATTTGGCCAGAGGGTGGAATTCCTCATGCTCGATGTCCAGATACCACAGTTTTTTGTCCCTGGGGCTCCACAGCAGCAGATAGTCGCTGTAGTTGTCCATCTGCACCATCAGGGAGAGCAGCTTCTTCCGTTTCCAGGTCATCTCCTGCACATCCATGAAGGAGTAGAGCTCCGCCCACTTCACCCATTCCTGATCCGGGAACTCCAGCCGCAGGGGGCCGGTCTTCAAGTATTCCACCAGCTTGGCAGGCAGCTTGTAGGGCATAAGCTGCCGGATCTTTTCCTGCTTGTTGTGCCATTCCTCCGGCTCCAGGGCTTTCAGGTAGTCGGCCATCTCCTGATTCTTGTTCTGCACCGCCACGGTGTAAGGCCGGTCGCCGTATTTGTCAGCAATGGTGATGTCGGCTCCTTGCTCAATGAGCCAGCGCACCATGGGGAGATTCTTATGCCGAGCCGCTTCGGTGACAGCGGTGGGGGCGTTCGGAAACACCATGTCCGGCTTGTGGTAATTGATGTCTGCCCCTTTTTCCAGAAGCAGCCGGGCAAGTTTGGTGTTGCCCTCGGACACAGCGGCCCGGAATGCCTCGCCGCCAAACTTGTCCACTGTGATCCCAGCTTGCTCCAGCACCTGGATATTCTCCGCTCGCTGTCCCCAGCGTACTTCCTGGAAGGCCCGCTCTTTCTGCTTCGAGCTGAGTTTTGCGGCCTGTCCAGCAAAGAGCGCCACCACCTCCGGCCCACAACAGCGGGCGGCGGTGAGCAGCAGGGGCTGTTCCTCTGCCAGACCGGGATCAGCTCCATGCTCCAGCAGGAAGTGGATCATGGGCACATCATTCCGAAAAACCGCGATCTCCAATGGCATCAGCTTGATGTATTCGCTGAGCTGGATGGGAACATCTAAATCCAGACCGCCTTGTAGCAACGCCTCCAACTTGGGAGTGTCATGGTCACAGATGGCAGCAGCCGTTTCCGGAAGGGTCTCCCAGCGGCCAATATATGCAATTTGGTACATAAGGCACCTGCTTTCGTTGTTGTTTCACTTTATAGGGAACGGTTCGGCCCAGCACCCGGCCCTTGCCAACGGCATTGGCTCCCTCATAGATCAAAAATTCCGCATTGTTTTCCAGCGGGGCATAGTCAATGGTATCTGGATATAGGGGTTGGGCATTTCCCAAAGCTGGTGTATCAAATGTACACTCGGTTCCGTCCAGAAAGCATACACCCAAATATTCTGTAGTTCCTGTGACCACAAAATGGGGACAATACTTTCCGCTGACCAGGCTGGGTGGTATTTTTCGTTTGCCGCTCCAGAAGATGACCTCCACATGGAGCACCGCCCGGTTTTCATCTGTCCCGATCACGCTGTCGCCCTCCTTTATCCCGTCATCTGGCTGCGGTATACTCAGGCCAGCTCTGCGTCCAGGATCTGGACTGGTTTTCCTTTCTCGTTCACATAGTAAAGGGCGATATAGTCGATGCCGTCCCGCTTGGCCTGCTCCCACGGCATCCGTTCACCGTTGATCAGTTCCACGGTATCCGCCTCATCCGGTTCAAAGTTCTCTTTTTCGTCCTCATAGTCAATGCTGTACCCCAGCTCCAGCACCAACTTGGAGGCGGGGATCTCATACCGCTTGAGGGGGCGGTGCTCCAGCTCGGATGGATCATGTTCATCGCAGAACATATTGTCGTAGCCATGCCGTCCACCGTCAAAGATGACGAACTCCTCGCCGCTCTCCGGGTCACGGGCTGTCACCAGTCCGGGGGCCTCGTCGCTATCTATGATATAGGATTGGGGTTCTCCTTTCACCGTGAGCAGATCTCCGTAATACCAAACCTCCAGCAGTTCATTGCCGGTGGTGGAACAAAGTATCACGGTGGGCAAACGCTTCTCCGCCCATTCTTTCACATGGCCGATGAGCCAGGTGGGATATTTCTCAGTCATCATAGTCTTTCTCCTCCTATTTCAATTTCAGCACAAATCCCCAGATACTCACCACAATCAGGAGAACACCCAACAGAAAGAACACCACCCGCCGGTATCCTCTGCTGTGGCGGTGGGCATCCCGCGTACCAGTGGGGTCGCAGAGCCAGTTCCAGTTGCGGGTCGCTCCAATTAAAATCACGGCCCCGATGAGCACCGAGGCAATATACCAATGCTCTTGCAAAAATACTGTGATCTGTTCGCTGTTCATTTACATATAACCCCCTTTTCATCATCGGGAGTTTCCCGCCGAATAAATTCCTCCCGTTCTTTCAAATCTATTTCCAAGGCTTTTTCCTCCTCCAGATATTCCTCGCAGTCCCGAACCAGCTTTTGGGCGGCTGGGTCATCCGGGGCCAGGGCCAGCCAGCATTTTGCGTATTCATAGGCGGTGGCTGCGGAGCGGTACGCCATCAGGCAGGAATAGCCCATCCGGGAGTTCCAGTAAGGGTCGTTTTCTCCCTGGGTGCGAACGGACTCCAGCAGTCGGATGGCGTACTGGATGAGATTTCCGTCCACTTCACTGTCGGTTCCGTGCTCTCCATGATCTCCCAGGACCGCCAGATTGCTGTAAGCCCGACTCAGCTTGACGGTCAGCAGATAGCCCCGCTCCTGTTCCAGGATGGCTTCAATGGCCCGGATACACCGGGAATACTCGTCCTTCTTATTCCATTGCTCAAGCTGCTCCAGCAGCTTTGCTTCTTCTGCCTGATTCATCATTTCACCGCCTTTTCCGTGTCATCCTTTGCCTTTCTTTTTTGAAGTGTCCACTGCCTCGCAAGGTGTTGACCACACAGGTGAAGATCTGGCCGCAGTGCTTGCACCTAATCATGTGAGCCATAATTTCGTCCGCCCAGCCATCCTCTGTCTTTACCTTCTCCAGTGGGCAGGTGGATTCCTCTTGCATCAGTTCAAATTCCCCCTCCGACACCAACTGCTGAATGTAAGCAATACAGGCCAGATAGTCCTTTGGGGCGTCAAATTTTCTCCATGTTTGAATGTTTCGGCAGTGCTCGCACATAGTGGACGCCTCCTTACGCAAATACCTGCTGGTATTTCTCTTTTCATACTGTGCGACTTTTTTAGGTCTGCTGGTGCTGCATGGACACGATATGGCAGTCCGGGCAGAATTCCACATAGAGCATGCCCTCCGCACAGTCAAACACCGTATCCCACTGAATCTGGGCCAGATATTTCATAGGTTTCCCGCAGTGGGGGCAGGTCGTATATTCCGCGTCCTGTACCCAGTTGGCAAAGCCACCCACCGTGTTCACATCCTGGCAGGCCGCACCGTAAAACAGGGGCACGGGCGCTTCGCCCAGCACAAAGGGATTTTCCGTGAGGGCCTTGTAGTCCTCGGGACTGACATAGCAATCCGTTTTCTCCGCCCCGTCAAAGAGCTCAGAGGGAAAGACCTCCACGCCGCCATCCAGAGCGAACCGGTTGAAGGCGGGGCCTTTGAGGAATCCCACGCAGCTGGGGCAGCAGGTGGCAGTCAGAATACCATCCAACCCCAGAAATTTCAGACGCTCATCCCGGCCGTCCAGCACCAATATATCCACCATGCGTCCGCCGCAGTGGGGACAGGTATCTTCCCGTTCTCGGCCAATGCAGACGGGAGATTTCTCGCCAGTGGTTCCCTTGACCATAGGATAGCAGGTATCGAAGTTGAGCTGGATTTTCTGGCCCTCCTTGTCGAAGGTCCAGCCTCCGATCTGCGCATAGCTGGATGGGTCTACATAGAGGCCCTTGCGCCAGGGCCGGGGATTTCGCTTCAGCTCCAGCAGAGTCTCCATTGCCTTGTCATCTCCTTGCATAGCAAGGCAACTCATCAGGTTGGAGGCCGCGCTGGAATTTTCCGCGGACAACAGCGCATGAATCAGACCATCTCGCACATCGGCGGGAGCGTGATAATAGATCTCACAGGGCCAAAACACCTCTGCGGCCAGTGCCATCCGCTGAATCTCTGGGGTGATGACATCATGGTAGCCAAGCAGCTGCCAAAAGTCGGCGAACTCTGGGTCCTCCATATCAGCCAGCCTCTGGATGTTCTGTATCAAGTTTCTTTGTTTTTCGACAATTTGTTCCGGCGTCCAGGCCAGAGCAGCTTGCCGTTCTTGCTCGCACTTACATTTCCAACACAATCCCTCATAACCCAATGGGGTTCCACAGCTGGGGCAGGTATATTTCAGACTCATGTTCTCATACTCCTTTCAGACAATAAAAAAGCCCCACGCCGCACTGTCATAAAGACAGGCTGACGCAGGACATGAAGAAGCCGCGTTGAAGGAGCCGCATCCACCAGCGGATGTAGTTTCTTCAACAACCAAAATATTTTTTTCGTATCTTAAAGCAGCAAATTGCTGTCCAATATATTTGTTCATAGCGGCACCATTTGTTCTGAGCGTAGTTTTATATCTTATTATATCACAGCACCCCTTCAATGAAAATATTTTGTTGGAAATGCTAATGAAAAATTTTTGTGAATTTGTTAAGGCGCAGGGGCTGTTATCTCCATAGTGTCTGGATGGATCAGAGTGATTACTTTTCCCTGATGCAAGGCATAGTTGACTGTCTGTGCTGTACCTGAGCGCAGCTTTTTCTGATTATCAAACACACCGATAAGGTACTCTGCATGATCGACCATATAATAATTTCTTTTTTTATAACTGGAAACATCCGCAGAGTGTGAAATAACAATAGAATCGTTTGCGTTTTGGATCAGCTTTTTCAATCTATGTTTACTCTGATCCGGCCATTTAGAGTCATAGCCGATGAAGGGAACTACAACGATAATTTTAATATAAAAGTCAATATGCTTCATCCGGTTCGGTAGGTGCTGCGGTAATATCGCGGTAGAAAGTGGCCCATGCAGCTTCCTCATAGGGGCG
>NZ_WKZG01000023.1:0-40854 GCF_009679665.1 Faecalibacterium sp. BIOML-A4
TTTTGTCAAGCCTTATTTTTTAGAAGCTTTTGAACTTTCTGAACTTGGACATCCAAGAAGTTTCTCAGAACAAACTGTGAGCTTGTCGGGGTGAGCCCCCTCCATCTTGCTGTCGCAAGACCGCTCTGTTTGCTTGAACGCCCCACTGGGGCGATTCATTGCTTTCGCAACCGCAAAACTTTTCAGCGTCTATTGGTTCTTTTCAAGGGCTTCCTGCTGAGGCTTCGGAAGTCATTCTTTTGCCTCAGCGCTTGGCGCTCAAGTATAATACCACACCCCCGCCTCCTTGTCAACACTTTTTGACAGATTTTTTCCAATTTCTTTGCAGAATAAAGGATCTCCCTGTTTTTCACCCGTTACAGGACGTGCCTTTTTCTTGACAAGGCGGCGGGCAGAACGTATTATGGAGTCATCCCCGTATCCTGTATAAGGTAGCTATACTTATTACATAAAGGAGAAGCGCCATGTCCTGTGTCAACATCCGCGACTGCTGCATCGGCGAGGGCCGCCCCAAAGTTATTATTCCTATTGTAGAGCCCACGGAAACCGCCGTTCTGGAAAAGGCCGCCGAGTTTTCCACATTGCGCGCCGATTGTGTGGAATGGCGCATCGATTGCTTTAAAGGTGCAAAAGACTATCCGGCCATTGTGCACTGTGCCGCAAAGCTTCGCGTTGTCTTGAAGGATCAGCTGCTTCTTTTCACCTTCCGCACAAAGGCCGAGGGCGGCAAAGTCGCTCTGGCCCACGAAGAGTATCTTCATTTTATCCGCACCGTTCTTGCCACCGACTGCGCCGATCTGATTGACATTGAATTTTTCACTGCGGGCGCAGAGCTTCCCGCGCTGATCGAAGAGGCCCACACCGCCGGGGCTGCAGTGGTGTGTTCCAGCCACGACTTCCATAAAACGCCGCTGCGCGCCGAACTGGTGAGCCGCATGGTTGCCATGCAGCAGGCCGGGGCTGATCTGCCCAAACTGGCTGTGATGCCCCAGAGCCGTGCCGATGTGCTGGAGCTTCTGGCTGCCACCGCTGAAATGGCCGACCGGCATCCGGAGACTCCCATCATTACCATGAGCATGGGAGCTCTGGGCGCGGTGAGCCGCCTTTCCGGCGAAGCCCTTGGCTCCGCCATGACCTTTGCCAATCCCGGACAGGCCAGTGCACCGGGCCAGGTATCGTTGGAGGTCGTAAACGAAGTATTGGATGCACTGCATTTATAAATCCAGAAAGGAGCTTTTATGAAAAAGAAGTATTCTGCTCTCCCAGAACTTCTTTTGCGAAGTATTTTTTACACGCTTATCAATTATGTGCTTCTCAGCATGGTGCTGTCTTTTCGGCTTCATTGGAGTTCCATTCTGTTTTCTGCTGCCATGCTGTGGTTTGCTTTGGATTATTCAAAGACTATCCAGCAGTTGACCGGCAAACGGCTTCTCGCAGACCTTTTGTGGCTTGGCTGCATTCTTATCAGCACATTTATTGCATTCTTTGTCGGGTACATTCAAGGCTCGTTCGCATCATTTTAACAAAAAAGACCGGAGCTGTAGGTCGCACTTACAGTTCCGGTCTTTCTTTTTATGTCACAAAGAGATGATTATGCCAGCTTGGCTTCCAGACGGGTGCGGATGGCCTTGATAAAGCCCTCGCTGTCCACAGCGGTGGGAGTGATGCCCTCAGCCAGACCGCACAGGTCTTTCGTCATGATGCCGTCGTTCAGGGTCTGCAGGCTGGCGGCTTCCAGTGCCTCGCCAAACTTCACCAGCTCCGGCAGGCCATCCAGTTCACCGCGCTTCTTGAACGCGCCAGACCACGCAAAGATGGTAGCCATGGGGTTGGTGGAGGTTTTTTCGCCCTTCAGATACTTATAGTAATGGCGGGTGACGGTGCCGTGGGCGGCTTCGAACTCGTACTTGCCGTCCGGGCTGACCAGCACGCTGGTCATCATGGCCAGAGAGCCAAAGGCGGTGGAGACCATATCGCTCATCACGTCACCGTCGTAGTTCTTGCAGGCCCAGACAAAGCCGCCCTCGCTGCGAATGACGCGGGCAACGATATCGTCAATGAGGCTGTAGAAGTAGGTGATGCCTGCGGCCTCGAACTTTGCCTTATACTCGGCATCGTACACTTCCTGGAAGATATCCTTGAAGGTGTGGTCGTACTTCTTGGAGATGGTATCCTTTGCGCCGAACCACAGATCCTGCTTCACATCCAGTGCGTAGTTGAAGCAGCTGCGGGCAAAGCTGCGGATGGAATCATCCTTGTTGTACTGGCCCTGCAGAACGCCAGCGCCCTCAAAGTCAAAGACGGTGGCGCGCTGCTCAGAGCCATCGGCACCGGTGAACACCAGTTCAGCCTTGCCTGCACCCGGGATGCGGAACTCAGTGCACTTGTACACATCGCCGTAGGCGTGGCGGGCAATGGTGATGGGCTTTTTCCAGTTCTTGACCACCGGCTTGATGCTGTCGATCATGATGGGTGCGCGGAACACAGTGCCGTCCAGCACCGCACGGATGGTGCCGTTGGGGCTTTTCCACATCTCATGCAGCTTATACTCGTCCATGCGCTGGGCATTGGGAGTGATGGTGGCGCACTTGACCGAAACGCCGTACTTCTTGTTGGCAAGGGCGGCATCCATGGTCACCTTGTCGGCGGTAGCGTCGCGGTTGGGCAGGCCCAGATCGTAATATTCGGTCTTGAGGTCCACAAACGGAAGGATCAGTTCGTCCTTGATCATCTTCCACAGAATGCGGGTCATTTCGTCGCCGTCCATCTCGACGAGGGGTGTGGTCATTTTAATCTTTTCCATAGCAGGGTTCCCTTTCCTCTCTTTGGATCGTTTCTCCAGCCGCGCTGCACTGCCAGATGCCGCGCGGGCAGTTCGGCAGAATGTTTATTTGCAGTAAGCGGCTGCCAGCTTTTCAAGGGCCGGCAGGCTGCGCTTGACCTTTTCGGTATCGATGCAGTAGGCAAGGCGCACATAGCCCTTGACACCGAAGCTGTCGCTGGGCACCAGCAGCAGGTCAAACTCCCGGGCCTTCATGCAGAAAGCGTTGGCATCCTCTTCCAGAGCCTTGGGGAAGATGTAGAAGGTACCGCCGGGGCGCTCCACCTCAAAACCCAGCGCGGTGAGCTTATCGTACAGCAGGTTCATGTTGGTCTCATACACACTCAGATCACTGGTCACATCCTGACAGCGGCTTACGGCCCGCTGGATGATGCTGGGCGGGCAGTTGTGGCCGGTGAAGCGGGAGATCTGGGCCATCATGTCCACCAGCACATCCTCGCCCTCACAGCCCGGACGCACCGCCACATAGCCAAGACGCTCGCCGGGCAGGCTCAGGCTCTTGGAGTAGGAAAAGCAGGTGAGAGTGTGGGGGTAGAACGCCGCCGGGTAGGGCACCTTTTTGCCGTCGAATGCGATATCCCGGTAGGGCTCATCGCTGACGAGGAAGATATTGTGGCCGAACGCCTTGCTCTTTTCGGTCAGGATCTCTGCCATGCGGGTGAGCGTCCCGGCAGAGTAGACCACGCCGGTGGGGTTGTTGGGGGTGTTGATGAGCACACAGGTGGTCTTTTCGCCGATCATCTGCTCGAATGCGTCCAGATTGGGCTGGAAGGTCGGTGTCTGCGGCGGCACCACCTTGAGGACCGCCCCGGTGCCCGCCACATAGGGGCCGTACTCCGGGAAGTAGGGCGCAAAGGTGAGCACCTCGTCGCCGGGCTGCGTGACCGCACGGATGGCATGGGCAATGGCACCCGCCGCACCGGTGGTGGGGAAGATGTGCTTCTGCTCATAGGGCAGGCCAAAGGTCTTTGTCAGGTGCGCTGCCACATCGGTGCGGAAGCCCGGGTCACCCTGACTGGGGCAGTAGCCGTGCAGATTTACCGGCTCTTCGTTGGCCAGCAGAGCCTGCATAGCGGCAGTGAACTCCTGCGGGCAGGGCACGCTGGGGTTGCCCAGCGAGTAATCGAACACGTTCTCATATCCGATCTCGGCAGCACGCTGCTTGCCGTACATGAAGGTCTCGCGGATGACGCTCTTATTGCCGAGCATCGCGCGATAAGTCTCGTTCAGCATAATACTTTCCCCCGAGAGTTTATTTGTGGGCAGCCGTATAGCTCTGCTCCACCTTGATGATGCAGCTGTAGGCTGTATCCTGTTCCTTGATGAACTGTTCCAGCTGTTCCAGCAGCTCTACCTTATCCCCTGCATAGCCTGCCGGCAGCACCAGATCGAACAGCACGTTGGTGTGGGTCCTGCCCGGCACGATGCGCAGATCGTGCAGCGAAAGGGCCGGGTCGAGCTGGCGCAGCTTTTCGGTCAGGCGGGCGCGCAGCACGCCCACGGCAGCATCCGAGGTAACGATGGGGTCGTAGTGGATGGTAACCAAAAGCCGGTCATTCTTTAGAAAATCCCGTTCAATGTTGTCGATCAGGTCGTGTGCCTCCAGCGGGTCCTGCTCGGCAGGCAGTTCCACATGCAGGGAGGCGAACTGGTGTCCCGGGCCGTAGTCGTGCACCATCAGATCGTGCATTCCCAGCACGCCGGGATAAGAGAGCACCTTCTGCTCGATGTGGTCCACCAGATCCTCGCTGGGGCTTTCGCCCAGCAGCGGGCTGAGCGTATCCATCACAAGACCCCAGCCGGAGATCAGGATGAACGCCGCCACGCCTACGCCCATCAGGCCATCCAGCACATCCCAGCCGGTCACGCGGCACAGCACCGCTGCAATGAGCACCGCGCTGGTGCTCAGCACATCGTTGCGGCTGTCCGCAGCAGTGGCAATGAGGGTCTCGGAGCCGATGATACGCCCGATGGTGCGGTTGAAGCCGCTCATCCACAGCTTGACGAGGATGGATGCGATCAGCACGGCCACCGTCAGCCAGCTGAACATCACCGGGGTGGGGTGCAGCACCTTGACCACAGATTCCTTCAGCAGCGAAAAGCCGATGCCGAGAATGGTCACGCTGACTACCAGCCCCGCCAGATATTCATACCGGGCATGGCCGAAGGGATGCTCTGCGTCCGGGGCCTTGCCGGCCAGCTTGAAGCCCACCAGACTGACCACGTTGGACGAGGCATCCGACAGGTTGTTCAGGGCATCTGCCATGATGGCAATGGAGCCGAACAGAGTGCCCACGGTCAGCTTGCCCAGACACAGCAGCAGGTTGCATGCCACGCCCACCCAGCAGGCAAGGTTGCCGTAGGCGGCGCGCACCTTAGGGTCCTGCGCATGGTCGGGCTGGCGGATGAAAAGACGAATCAAAAACTGAGTCATAACGGTCCTCCATGGGCAGCGCTGGACACCTGCATACCCTGTCATCGCTTATAGTATAGCATTTCGCTTTATCGTTTTAAAGTATTTTCCGAAAACTTTTGCCCGGTATAGAAAAGCCCCGGCAGAGCGGGATGCCCTGCCGGGGAGCTTTATGGGAACGGTAAACCGGGATTCTCGGATGAATTACTTCTCAGAAGGCTTGCTCAGGTCCACGCTGCGGATGATCTTGCGCACCGGCAGGATGCTCTTGGCATTCATGGACAGCTCGTCCACACCCATGCGCAGGAAGGTCTCGGTGAGGGCGGTGTCGGCACCCAGCTCACCGCAGATGCCCACCCAGATGCCGTGGCGGTGGCCCGCCTCAATGGTCATCTTGATGGCGCGCAGCACAGCGGGATGGTGCGGGTTGAAGAACGGCTCCAGCTTTGCATTCTGGCGGTCCAGCGCACAGGTGTACTGGGTCAGGTCGTTGGTGCCGATGGAGAAGAAGTCGCACTCGGCAGCCAGCTCGTCCGCGATCAGCACAGCGGCGGGGGTCTCGATCATGGTGCCTACCTCGATGTTCTGGCCCATCTTCACGCCCTCGGCGGTCAGCTCTGCACGGCACTCTTCCAGAACAGCCTTGGCATCCTGCAGCTCCCGCAGGCTGGTGATCATGGGGAACATGATGCTCATGTTGCCGTAGGCAGAAGCACGCAGCAGAGCGCGCAGCTGGGTCTTGAAGAAGTCCCTGCGGGTCAGGCAGATGCGGATGGCGCGGTAGCCCAGAGCGGGGTTCTCCTCGTGATCCAGCTTCATGTAATCGACGGTCTTATCGGCACCGATGTCGCAGGTACGGACGACCACCTTGCGGGGAGCCAGACTCTCCACCACCTGCTTGTAGGCCTCGAACTGGTAGTCCTCGGTGGGGAAGTCCTTGCAGTTCAGATAGACGAACTCGGTGCGGAACAGGCCTACGCCGCCGGCATCGTTCTGCTGCACAGCACCCACATCGCTCATGCCGCCGATGTTGGCAAAGACATTGATGGTCTTGCCGTCCAACGTGGTGTTGGGCTTGCCCTTCAGCTCCTGCAGCAGGGCCTGCTTCTTCTGATCTTCCTGCTGGCGCTTCTTCAGGCTCTTGAGCAGGTCGGGGGTGGGTTCAACGTAAACGCAGGCGTTGTAGCCATCGATGACCGCCATCTTGCCGTCCCAGTCGTCCTGAATATCCTTGCACTGGATCAGGGCAGGGATGTTCATGCTGCGGGCCAGAATGGCGGTGTGGCTGTTGGAGCTGCCCTCACGGGTGATAAAGCCCAGCAGCAGGCTCTTATCCATGCGGACGGTCTCAGACGGGGCCAGATCCTCCGCGACCAGAATGCTGGGCTCGGTGCCCTGCAGGCTGGCGTTGTCCACCCCCTGCAGGATGTCCAGAATGGCCTGTGCGATATCGATGACATCTGCACTGCGGGCCTGCAGATACGGGTCATCCATGGCGGCGAACACCGCAGCCTGATTGTTGCCTGCCGTCTTGACGGCGTACTCGGCACACTTTTTCTGGCCGTTGATGATCTCCTTGATGGCATCCACAAAGTCGTCGTCTTCCAGCATCATGGCGTGGATGTTGAACACCTCGGCGATGTCCTCGCCAGCCTCTGCCAGTGCCTTTTCATACAGCGCAGTCTGCTGCTCAATGGCCTTCTGCTGCGCTTCTTCAAAACGCGCCACTTCCGCTGCGGTATCCGCTACCTCTGCGGCAGAAATGGCAGTATCCTTTTTCTTGTAGATCTTGAGCTTGCCGATGGCGATGCCATTCAGGACGCTCTTACCGGTGCCTACCTGCATTGCACACTACTCCTTCTTCATCTGTGCCGGGGCCGCACTGGTCCGACAGTCCAAAAAAAGCCCCCGCAGCTCACCCGCGAGGGCCTTCCTCATCTTAACTGCGGAATCAGACGTTCTCGGTCAGGAACTTCTGGATGGCTGCTGCAGCAGCTTCCTCGTCGTCGCCCTCAACCTTGACGGTAACGGTCTCACCCTGCTTTACACCCATGCCCATCAGAGCCATCAGCTTGCGCATATCGCAGCTCTTGCCGTCCTTTTCCAGGGTAGCGCTGCTGGCAAAGCCCTTGACGGTCTTGACGAGCAGGCCGGCGGGACGAGCGTGGATGCCGCATGCATCCTTAACGGTATACTGGAATTCCTTCATAATCATTTTCTCCTTACTTGATCCCGTGCGGCGCTTCTGCACTTGCACCAGACGCGGCCGAGCCGCGGCACGGTTGATACATCTATTATAAACCCTTGCCGGTAATTTTTCACCATTTCATATTGCTAATTTTTTATGCAAAATTTTGGTACAATTGAACATACAAATGTGACAAAAATGCACGCATTTCACTTTTTCTTCTGCTTGTGCGCAAATTTTAGGCAAATTGCGACCTGGTTTTGCATCAAAACCCGAAGCTGTTCCCGGTCGTTTCCGGCTTTGGCAGGTCGTTCCGGTGCTTATTCCACCGGATATCCCTCGGCATCCAGCGGCAGTTCCGTATAAGGCACAGCCTGCGGCACGGCATCCGGCTCACCGGAGGTCTGCTGGGCGGTCAATTCCTCGTCATGGCGTTCGCCCCAATCGCCGCTGTAGTCCTCGCCGGAGGTCTGCTGTGCCGGTTCGCTGCCGGTCAGCTCTTCGTCGTGGCGCTCACCCCAGTCGCCCTCGTAGTCCTCGCCGGAAGTCTGCTTTGCCTCAGCTTCCGCCATGGCGGCCTGCATGTCTTTCAGGCCCACCACAACGCCGGAGGGCCGTTCCAGCAGGTAAGCTCCCACGGCCTTTTTGCGGTACACCAACAGCACGCCGTAGCGGCTGGTCTCGCCACTGCTTGCCGCCGGGATCAGCGCCGTCCATTTTTCCACGGTCTTGCCCTTGTAGCGTGCAAGGTCCATGCCGCTCTGCTGCACCACCCCGTTGAAGGCCGAAAAGCTGTCATCCCACTTGCGGGGGATCTTAACCTTGTCTGCCGTGATGGATGCGCCGTCCACATCCAGACCGTAGCCGGTGAACCATGTCTGGATGTCCTGTGCACTCTCAATTTTGTTCACCGCCGCCGAGACCGCAACGGTGCGGTTGCTGATGAACCGGCCCAGCAGAGCACTGCCCACCACCAGTGCGCAGCACATGGCACCCAGACCCAGTTTTTTCAGGCTCGTTTTGCTCAGTGTAACTACAAACATATCCCCATGCCTCCCCAGCCTGTTTATTGCTCTGAGAACAATTTATTCAGCACAGCTGGGGTGTATGACAAAAGGGCAGGTAAAACCTGCCCTTTTGTCAATATCGATCAATGTGCTTTTGTAAAATCTTCCGAGCTTACTTCGCCGTTCTGGCGGAGCACCTGTTTCAGCACCTGCATCACGCCGTATTCCCGGTGGGACGGTGCCAGAAACGGCACCTGCGCCCGCAGCGGTCCGCTGCCGTTCTCCATCAAAAAGCCGTACTTCGCGGTGGTGAGCATCTCGGCATCGTTGTAGGTGTCACCAAAGGCCATCATGCTGTCGGCCGGAATGCCCAGCAGTGCACCCACCTTTGCCAGTGCTGCACCCTTGTGCACACCTGGGTTCATCACATCCACCCAGTTTCTGCCTGCCACTGCCACCGAGAATGCACCGCCATTTCCGGTGTGGAAGGCGCCGTAGATCCGGTCGAAGGCTTTCTGCGAGTCGTCGTTGGGCAGATAGACGGTAAACTTATCCGCCGCCGCTTCCACCGCAGTCAGGTCATCCACGTATTCCACCCGGGTATAAAAATTCTTGAAAACTTTATCGTATTTCTCGTCCTGCTTTTCCGCGTAGGCCGCCTGCAGTCCGCACAAAAGGCCCACGTCTCCGGCCTGCTTCGTGCTGCGGGCCAGCTGCCGCCAGCCATCGGCAGGCATTTCGGACACAAACAGGTCTTTTCCCTTCCAGCGGGCAGCGCCGCCGTTGTCGCCAATGAGAATGATCTCCTCCAGCAGATCGGGGAACATCGTTTCCAGTGTGTACAGAGGCCGCCCGCTGGCGGCGGCAAACAAGATGCCCTGCCCGGCCAGTGCACGGATGGTCTCGGTAAACTTTGGCGGCAACTGGCTGTACTCGTCCAGAAGGGTCGCGTCCATGTCCGATGCGATCAGGCGAATGCGGTCCATTGCAGTTTCCTCACTTATCCGATGTAGCTGATGTTCACGTCCATATCGCCCTTATAGCCGGGCAGGCGTGCCGTGCAGGTGCCCTGCCACAGGGCGCAGTCGATGGGGCTGCTGGCAACACCATAATGTGCGTTCCAGATGGTATATTTTTTCAGTCTGTTCAGATCGACACGCTTGCGGTACCACAGGGTAGAGGCATACACACCGGGTTTGTAGCCCTGTGCCTTGACCTCCTCACAGAAGGCGATGGCGCACTTGGTGCGGTCCTCCATACCCAGACCGTCGGCGCGGCCGGAACCATTGGAAGCGCCGGATGCTTCGGTGTCAAAGAAGATGGGGTAATCCAGCTTGCGTCCGTTCAGTACGTAGGCGCAGGCAAAGGCTTCCTCCTTGGCTTCCTCCTCGGTGGTAGCCTGACTGAAGAAATACACGCCCACCTTCAGGCCCGCATTCTTCACATTGGTGAAATGCTCCTCGAACATGGGGTCCAGCACCAGCGTGCCGGAAGCACCATAGCCGCGGTAGCCGATGCGGACGATCACAAAGCTCACGCCTGCCTTTTTGATCTGTTTCCAGTCGATGTTCTTCTGATACTTGGAAACATCCACACCAAAGGTCTTGCCATTTTCCAGCACACCGTCCGCATTGAAGTAATAGAGTTTATTGTCGATGCACTGGATGCCCACCACCGGCTTGTTGGTGGTCTGGCTGTAGTAGTAGGTCTTGCCGCCGGAGGTACGCCAGCCGGAGTAGGCCGGCTCCGGCTGGGACTCGTCTTTGCCCAGCCAGCCGAACAGGAAATTGAGCAGCCAGCTGAAAAATCCGTTCTCATCGCTCAGGTCGATGCACTGGGCCTCGGCGGCATCCATGGCACCTGCATCCAGCGCGGCACGGATCTCTTCCGGTGTCAGCACCACGCTGTTTTCCGGCGTGTGCTGGTTCGTGCTGTTCTCCTCCGCTTCGGTGGCCTGTACAGGCGGTGCTTCCGGGTCCTGTGCAGCAAGCTCCGGGGTCTCCGTCTGCAGGGTGGGCATTGCCGTTTCCTGCTGTGCAGAAACAGTCTCGGTCACTGCCGCGGTACTTTCTTCCGGCTGTGCAGCCAGTGCCAGCGGTGCGCCCATTGAAAAGGTCATTGCCAATGCCAGAACTGCCGCTGCACACCGCGTTTTGCTGCGGGTGCCGCGGGCAGTCAGTTTATTCCAGAATGTTTTTTTCATGCTGTGCTCCAAACCTCATGCATTTTTATCGGGATGCCGCCCTTCGCAAAAAGGGCAGCGTTTCATTTTCTCAATACTCTTTCAGTATACACCCGCGGGCAAGCCCCCGTCAATTGCCGCACACTGCAAAGCGCAGCTCCGAAAAGCTGCCGCCCCGGTATCAGAAAATGCTCCAAAACAGATACGTCTCAGCCCGCAAAAACATTGCACAAAGCCAAAAATTGCAGATATTTCCAGCAAAATCAGCATTTTGTCTTGTTGTCTTGACATGTGTATGGTATTATACTTGACATGCAGTTTTTGCATTGAATCCACCATCTTGAAACAGAAAGGCAGTTTCTCATGTCAAATGTGAAAGATTTCTTAAAACGCAAGGATATCGTCATCACCCCGCAGCGCTATCTCATTGAAGCGCTGGGTGCCATGGCGCAGGGCCTGTTTGCCAGCCTGCTGATCGGCACCATCATCAAGACGCTGGGCCAGCAGACCGGCCTTGACGTACTGGTAGACCTTGGCGGCTATGCCACGGCCATGAGCGGCCCGGCCATGGCCTGCGCCATTGGCTGGGCACTGCACTGCCCGCCGCTGGTGCTGTTCAGCCTGATCACCGTAGGCTACTCGGCCAATGCTCTGGGCGGCGCAGGCGGCCCGCTGGCCGTGCTCATCATTGCCATCGTAGCTTCCGAGCTGGGCAAGGCCGTGAGCAAGGAGACCCGCGTGGACATCCTCGTGACCCCGCTGGTGACCATTTTTTCCGGCGTGGGCCTTTCCATGCTGATCGCCGCACCCATTGGCGCTGCCGCAAGTCAGGTGGGCACCCTGATCATGTGGGCCACCGAACAGGCTCCGCTGGTCATGGGCATTCTGGTATCCGTCATTGTGGGCGTGGCGCTGACCCTGCCCATTTCCTCTGCCGCCATCTGCGCCGCGCTGGGTCTGACCGGCCTTGCCGGCGGTGCCGCCGTGGCAGGCTGCTGCGCCCAGATGATCGGCTTTGCCGTGATGAGCTACAAGGAGAACGGCGTGGGCGGTCTGGTCAGTCAGGGCCTTGGCACCAGCATGCTGCAGATGGGCAACATCGTCAAGAACCCCCGTATCTGGATCGCGCCCACACTGGCCAGTGCCATCACCGGCCCGCTGGCCACCTGTGTGTTCCACTTTGAGATGAACGGTGCCGCTGTCTCTTCCGGCATGGGCACCTGCGGTCTGGTGGGCCAGATCGGCGTGTACACCGGCTGGGTCAGCGACATTGCCGCCGGTACCAAAGCCGCCATCACCCCGGTGGACTGGGCTGCCATGGTGCTGCTGTGCTTTGTTCTGCCCGCCGTGCTGAGCGTGATCTTCTGCGAGATCGAGCGCAAGCTGGGCTGGATCAAAGAGGGCGACCTGAAGCTGAACTGATTTTTAAGCGGAAAATTCTTTTTGCTTTTTGATAGAGCAAATCCCGGCAGGCTGCGGTCTGCCGGGATTTGTCTTTTCACGGTTAAACACGTGACGACGCTCTGCACAGGAAGCGCTCAAACGATTCGTTTTCCGTCCAGCACTGCCTGCGTGAGGGTGTCGCCTTCATACACCAGCTTGAGGGAGAAATAAGGCCGTTCCTCATTCAGCAGCCGGAAGAAGATTTTGTCGCCCTCCCAGATGGGCAGTTCAGCCGCCTTATCCTTCGGCACCCATTCCAGCACGCCTTCCCTGCAGGCATCGCCCTGCACCATCTCGCCCGTCCATTCATCAGCGGTGTACAGGTGGATGAACTCGGTCATGTTGCCCCAAATAAAGGTCAGCAGACCCCGGGCGCGGAAGCGCTTCAGCGTCAGGCCGGTCTCCTCCTTCACTTCCCGCAGCAGGCAGTCCTCCGGGCTTTCAAACCGCTCAAACTTTCCGCCTACACCGATCCATTTGTCGTGGTTGTAGTCGTCCTGCTTTTTGATACGGTGCAGCATCAGGTAGGCATCGTCCCGTTCCAGATAGCACAGCGTGGTGCTGAAAATGGGAAATTCCGGGTTCATGAAGGCTCCTAGATTCATTGAGTTCTCCTTTTGATCTTGTTTTTGTGGAAAATGCCGTTTTTCGCTGCGGCCTCTCCCGTGAAAAAACACCCCCGGCAAAGCCCGCAGGCTTTGCCGGGGGTGCAAACCAAAAATAACTTTTTCCTCTGAATATGCCAGAGCAACGCGGCGGCAATTTAAAATCATTGCCCCTTCCGGCTTGCTCTTCCCTTGCCCGCATTGTTCAGCTTGCGCACAAGGTCGTTCTGATGCTTGCGCTGGCTGGGCGTGGGCTGCGGGTCTTTGGCCTCCTCAGCGCGGCGGCCGCTCTGGGCGGTGTCCGGATCGATGCGTTCCAGCGTCCACTCCTGATTGCCGCCGGCCACAAAGTTCCAGATCTGGGCCTGTGCGCCGTTGGAGGTGTTCATACCCACAAGGTCGATGTATTTATCCGCCAGCACATTGCGGATGCGGGTGCGCCCGCTGCGGGTGGGCTCCAGCGCCCAGCACTGACTCAGCCCGCTGGTGCGGTCCCACTGGTGCAGCCATGTGCCCTCCACCACACCGCCAAGGGCCAGATCCATCATCTTGCCGGTAAAGCGGTTGCAGATGCGCCAGCGGCCCTCGCCTGCATCCACGAACTGCCACTGCTGCCACGGATGGCCTGCATAGCTCCACAGCTGGATGGCCGCGCCGTTCTCGGTGTTGAAGTTCTTTACTTCCAGTACCTTTCCATTGGGGGCTTTGATGATATAAAATTCATTTTCCAGAATGACTGCCTGCGATGCCTTTGCCATAGAGCACGACTCCTTTCCAGTTTGGTAGCCCTATTATAGCGTATTTGTCCTTTGGCAGCAAGAATGCTTTTCCATAATCTTTTTACGTTTTATTGTGCATTTTGACATGATTCCCGCAACGATAACGTTTACGTGCAACAAAAGCGTTTCCTGCTGGTTTCTCTTTGCACTCCGGCCTTTGTTGTGATACAATAAAGGCACATGTTTTAAGGGAGGGAATTGCTATGACCAACGAAACCTTGGAAACCATCAAAAACCGCCGCAGCTGCCGTGCCTATAAGCCGGAGCAGATCACAAACGAAGAACTGGATGCCGTGCTGGAAGCCGGCACCTACGCCGCCAGCGCCATGGGCCGCCAGAGCGCAAAGATCGTGGTCGTGCAGGACGCTGCCGCTCGCGCCCAGCTCACCCGCATGAACGCCGCTGTCATGGGCAAGGACACCGACCCCATGTACGGCGCTCCCACTATTCTGGTGGTGCTGGCCGATGCTCACGCCGCAAATGCCGTGCAGGACGGCAGCCTTGTCATGGGCAACCTGATGCTGGCTGCAGCTTCGCTGGGGCTGGGCAGCTGCTGGATCAACCGCGCAAAGGAAGAGTTTGAAACAGAAGAGGGCAAGGCCCTGCTCCGGCAGTGGGGCATCGAGGGCGATTGGGTCGGCATCGGCCACTGCATTCTGGGCTACCCTGCTGCAGACCCCAAGCCCGCAGCACCCCGCAAGCCGGATTATATCGTAAAAGTGTAAGGAGAACTATGAAGCCTGATTACAAGCTGGTCGCCAAGGCCAAATATATCCACGCCACCGCCGACCTTGCCAGTGAACTCTGGCATGAGGTGTACAAGCGCTATTACCCCGCAAAGCAGCTGGACACCCTTGTGGAAGAGCTGCAGAGCGCCGATGCCATTGAGGAGGACATCGACAACGATGTGAACTACTTCCTCGTGGTTCTGGGCGGCAAGACCATCGGCTACTTTGCGTGGAAGATGGAGAACACCGCCCTGCATCTGATGCACCTGTACCTCAGGCCCGAATACCGCGGCAAGGCACTGGGCCGGGACATCGTGCTCTCCTGCGAGCGGCTGGCCCGCGGCGAGGGCAAGGGCCGTGTGTGGTGCACCGTGCACGCCAAGGCCCTGCCGGTGCAGCAGTTCTTCAAGGCCCTGCGCTACCGCAATTTAAAGCCCGCCGAGCAGGAAAACGGCACCGTCCCCCGGGACGAAGTGGTATTTGAGCACACGCTGGGCTAAAAAGCCGCAAATGCTATTGAAATTTCTCCCCGTTTGTACTACACTGGTGTAGTGTAATAAAGTGTCTGCCTGTGGGCGGCATCCGCAAAAAAGGAGAACAACATGGCAAAAGATCATCCTACCGGCCAGTCCGGTCTGTATCAGGCATTTTTGCAGCTCAAGACCCCGGAACAGTGCTACCGTTTTTTACAGGATGTGTGCAGCTATTCCGAGCTGAGCGCAATGGAGCAGCGCTACAACATTGCCGAAATGCTGGTGGACAAGCGCATCTACACCGAGATCATGGATAAGACCGGTGCATCCAGCGCCATCATCAGCCGGGTAAGCCGGGTGCTGAGTGCCAACGACAGCGTGTTACGCGCCTTGCTGGAAGCGGAAAAAGCTGCCGACGATCAAAACTGAACTTCCACACAAACCATGCCGCGTGCCGCCCGTGCGGTATGCGGCTTTTATCATTCAACCGGGAAGGCAGAAGTCCCCACGCCAGCGGGGTCCTTCTATCGTTTTTCCTCATGCGGTGCAGATGCGCCGTCTTCATCAGAAATCAGGGAGGTTTGATTTTTATGAGCAAAGCTGTTGTATTTTTTGCCGAGGGTACCGAGGAATGTGAAGCCCTGCTGGTGGTCGATCTGCTGCGCCGCGCCAAGGTGGAGGTGACCGTGGCCAGCGCATCCGGCAGCCGCGAGATCGTGAGCAGCCACAAGGTGCATATCACCGCCGACGCACTGGCCGAAGAGGTGGATTATTCGGATGTGGACATGGTGGTGCTGCCCGGCGGCATCCCCGGCACCCCGAACCTTGCCGCCAACAAGACCGTTACCGACACCTGCGTTTCCTTTGCAAAGAGCGGCAAAAAGGTAGCTGCCATCTGCGCAGCACCCAGCGTGCTGGCATCTCTCGGCCTGCTGGAGGGCAGAAAAGCCACGGCGCACGCCGGTTTCCAAGACAAATTGGCCGGTGCTGAGGTGCTGGATACCGAAGTGGTAGTGGACGGCAATATCACCACCAGCTACGGTCTGGGCGGTGCCATCCCCTTTGCGCTGGAGTTGGTGCGCCAGCTGGCCGGGCAGGCTGAGGCCGACCGCATCCAGAACGCCATCGCCTACCGCCACTGAGGGAGGAAACTGAAATGCGTTTTGTCACCTGCCGCCTGCCGGACGGCGTAGAAGATCCGGCCATTCTTTCGCCGGACGGCACACAGATCTGGCCGTTGAGCTGGCTGGGCCTTTCCTATGAAACCTTGTCCGATGCCATCCCCTTTCTGACCCCGCAGGTGCGGGCAGGCCTGCAGCTTGCCATTGCGGGCATCCCGGCCCTGCCCGTGGATGCCGTGCAGCTGCAAAGCCCTATTCCCTGCCCGGCGCAGGATGTGGTGTGCCTTGGCATCAACTACATGGCCCACTCGGACGAAGCGGAGAAATACTCTGCCGATGCCTTTGCAACCAAACATCAGGATGCCATTTATTTTTCCAAGCGCGTTTCCCGCGCTGTGCCGGACGGCGGCTTTATTGAAGCTCACACTGACCTTGTGCAGAAGCTGGACTACGAATGCGAACTGGCTGTGGTTCTGGGCAAAGATGCCAGGGATGTGCCCGCCGGGCAGACAAAAGACTATGTGTTCGGCTACACCATCCTGAACGACGTTTCCGCCCGCGATGTGCAGACCGCCCACAAGCAGTGGTATTTCGGCAAAAGTCTGGACGGCTTCACGCCCATCGGCCCCTGCATCGTTACCGCAGACGAATTCGACACCTACCCGCCCAAAATGGGCATCCGAAGCTTCGTCAACGGCGAAAAGCGGCAGGACTCCAACACCGGCCTGCAGATCTTTGATATCGACCATGTGATCCACGAGCTGACTCAGGGCATGACCCTGAAGGCCGGCACCATCATTGCCACCGGCACCCCGGCAGGCGTGGGCATGGGCATGGACCCGCCGCAGTTCCTGAAGCCCGGCGACACGGTGCGCTGCGAAATCGACGGCATTGGCAGCCTGACCAACACCGTGCGGTGAGCACTGGCATTTGTGCCAAATATCCGCTGCGTTTTCCGTCTGTTTGCATGAAAATCCGCAGCGGCACTGCTCTTTTCGGAGCGGGTGTGCTATACTGGCTGTATGAATGAAAAATGCGGCCCCGGGCCGCAGAAGGGGTAAATGAACTATGAAGGAATACGCATTCGGCATCGATCTGGGCGGTACCACCGCTAAGATCGGCCTGTTCAAGACCACCGGCGAGCTGCTGGAAAAGTGGGAAGTTCCCACCGACACCTCCAACGCCGGTGAACACATTCTGGAAAATCTGGCCGCTGCCGTGCAGGGCAAGATGCAGGAAAAGGGTCTTGCCGCCGCTCAGGTGGAAGGCGTGGGCGTGGGCGTGCCCGGCCCTGTGCTGGACAGCCGCATCGTGCCCATCATCTGCGCAAACCTCGGCGGCTGGGGCAAGCATAATGTAGCCGAAGAGCTGAGCACCATGCTGGGCGGCATCCGGGTCCTTGTGGGCAATGACGCCAACGTGGCCGCTCTGGGCGAGATCTGGATGGGCGCAGCCAAGGGCTGCCGCAGCGCAGTCATGGTCACGCTGGGCACCGGTGTGGGCGGCGGCGTCATCGTCAACGGCAAGGTCATCGATGGCACCCACGGTGCCGGCGGTGAGATCGGCCACATCACGGTGGACCGCCACGAGACCGCCGCCTGCGGCTGCGGCAAGCACGGATGTCTGGAACAGTATTCCAGTGCTACCGGCGTTGTGCGCTGCATGAAGAAGCTGCTGGACGAGAACCCGGACACCCCCTGCACCCTGCGCGGCACCGAGTTTGCCGCCAAGGACGTGTTTGATGCCGCCCGCAATGGCGACGCCCTTGCCGCCCGTGAGGTGGACGAGATGACCGACACCCTCGGCATGGCGCTGGCCAATGTTGCCAACACCGTGGACCCGGAAATGTTCATGATCGGCGGCGGCGTGTCCCGCGCCGGTGATGTGCTGTTTGCCCCGCTGCGGGAGCACTTCAAGGTCTATGCCTTCAAGTCCTGCCGTGAGACCCCCATCGTGCCCGCCATCCTCGGCAACGATGCCGGTATCTATGGTTCTGTGCGCCTGATCGTGGGCGAATGATCCCTCTGTACGCAAAAAGCTCTGCCGTGCTTGCGGCAGAGCTTTTTTGTATGCGTGCTTTTTTACAGCGTATCTTCCCCCGGCAGCTGGTTCCACAGGCGGTAGTAGACGCCCTGCTTTGCCAGCAGCTGGTCGTGGGTGCCGGATTCCACGATGCCCTCTTCGCCCAGCACAAGGATGCGGTCGTAGTCCTTGATGGTGGTCAGGCGGTGGGCGATGGTCAGGGTGGTGCGGCCATGGGCCAGCTTTTCAAGGCTCTGGCCCACCAGGATCTCGCTTTCGTTGTCCAGTGCGCTGGTGGCCTCGTCCAGAATGAGGATGGGCGGGTTCTTCAGGAACACCCGCGCAATGGCGATGCGCTGCTTCTGTCCGCCGGAGAGCTTGACACCGCGCTCACCCACATAGGTATCAAAGCCATCCTTCAGGGCCAGAATGAACTTTTCCGCCCCGGCCAGACGCGCCGCTTCCATGATCTCTTCGCGGGTGGCGCCGGGCTTGCCGTAGGCGATGTTCTGGGCCACCGTGCCGCTGAACAGATACACGTCCTGCTGCACGATGCCGATATCCTGCCGCAGGCTTTTCAGGGTGACATGGCGGATATCCTGCCCATCGATCAGGATGCGGCCGCTGGTCACCTCGTAGAAGCGGGGGATGAGGTTGCACAGGGTGGTCTTGCCGCCGCCCGAAGGGCCGACCAGCGCCAGCCGTTCGCCCGCCCGGATATCCAGACTGACGTTGTGCAGGACCTTGTTGTGGTCGTCCGGGTACTCAAAGCTGACGTTTTCAAACCGGATGTCACCGGGGCCGGGCTGCAGCGGCACCGCGTCCGGGGCGTCGCCGATGGTCACAGGGGTGTCCATGATCTCGGCAAAGCGCTCGATGCCGGTCATGCCGCGCTGGAACTGCTCGGCAAACTCCACGATGCGGCGGATGGTGGCAATAAGGGTGGTGACGTACAGCATATAGGCCACCATGTCACCGGCGGTGATCCTGCCGTACACCAGCGAGAGGCCGCCTGCCAGAATGACCACCAGATACATCAGGCCGTCGAACAGGCGGGTGGAGGTGTTGAAGGCACCCATGGCGTAGTAGCCGAGGGTCTTGATCTGCTCAAAATCCCTGTTGCCCTTGGCAAACTTCTCGCGTTCCTCATCCTCGGCGGCAAAGGCCTTCACGACACCCTGCCCCAGCAGGCTGTCCTCGATGGTGGAGTTCAGCTCGCCGATCTGCACGCGCTGCTGGCGGAACCGCGCCCGCAGCCGTCCGTTCAGGTAAACGGACACCACGCCCATCAGCGGCACGCAGGCGAACACCGCCAGCGTCAGCGGCACACTGGCCCGGCACAGGATAATAAAGGACACCACGATCTTGATGGCCGCAATGAAAAATTCCTCCGGGCAGTGGTGGGCAAACTCGGTCACATCGAACAGGTCGTTGGTGATGCGGCCCATGATGGTGCCTACCTTGGTGTTGTTGTAGTAGGTGTGGTCCAGCTTGAGCAGGTGGTCAAAGGCATCGCGGCGCATATCCGTCTCGATGTGCACGCCCATGATATGACCGATGCTGGACATGTAATAGCTGGCTGCACCGTCGATGATGCGCAGCACAAAATAGAGTGCTGCCAGCCGCAGCACGATGCCTGCCGTCAGAGTGATGCCCACGCCCATGGCGGCGTTGGTGATAGTGCTCATGATCTTGGGCAGCACGATGTCACACAGGGTGGTCAGCGCCGCACAGAACAGGTCCAGAAACAGGGTCATTTTGTACTTTGCCAGATAGGGCAGAAAACGCCGGATCAGCGCACCGCTGCCTGCGTGGTGCGCCCCGGGGTCGTTGATTTTGGTTTTTGACATGGTTCCTCCGTTTTTTGGTTTCTTTAGGCCTTTACGATTCAGGATGTTTCAGATACTTTTCAGTGGGCTCGCCCTCTCAGTCAAATCCTTCGGATTTGCCAGCTCTCCCAAAGGGAGAGCCCTTGGCAAAGAGATGAAGTTTGCGTGGACTGCCAAAGGCTCCCACTCTGGGGGAGCTGTCGCGCAAGCGACTGAGAGGGCGAGGCCGTTTTTATTTTTACACTTTTTTACTGTAATCCCGCTCGCCGTAGATGGCGGTGCCGATGCGCACAAGGGTGGCACCCTCCCGGATGGCGTTTTCAAAGTCGCCGCTCATGCCCATGGAGAGGGTCTCCATGGACACGTTGGAATAGCCGCGCTCTCCAGCCTGCACAAACAGCTTGTACACCTCGGCCAGATAGCGGCGGTTGCGGGCATCGTCGTCGTTCACGGGCGGAATGGCCATCAGCCCCTTGACCCGGATGTGCTCCTGTGCGGCAGCAGCATCCAGCAGCGGCCAGAGCGCTTCCGGTGCCACGCCGGTCTTGCTCTCCTCGCCACCGATGTTCACCTCCAGCAGCACGTTCTGCACGATGCCGGCCTTGGCTGCTTCCTTCTCGATGGCGTTCAGCAGATGCTCGCTGTCCACGCTTTGGATGAGGCTGGCACGGCCCAGCACTTTTTTAATTTTGTTCGTCTGCAGATGGCCGATAAAGTGGCTGGGCTTGCCGCAGTAAGCACCTGCGTCAAAGTTTGCGCACAGCTCCTGCACATGGTTCTCACCGAACACATCAATGGGCAGGGCTGCGCTTGCAGCCACGGTCTGCGCCGTGCGGGTCTTGCAGGCGGCGCACAGCTGCACCGCTGCCGGGTCGCGGCCTGCTTCACGGGCCGCGGCTGCCATCTTTTCCCGGATCTCTGCCACGGCCTCCTGCATCTGTTCCAGATTCTTTTCTGCCATGATGCTCAGTCCTCCTCGGTATACTTGGCGCGTTCGCCGCCGATGAGCTTCGGGCGGGTGCGGGCGCACAGAATGTTCGCTTCACCAATTTTGGAAAGGCTCAGCCGCACCGGCACCGCCACCCGCTTCAGGTGCATCCCGATCAGGGTGCCGCCGATATCAATGCCTGCATGGGCACGGATCTCTTCCACGGCCACCGGCTCCCGGAACTTCTTCCAGCAGGTAGTGGCCCAGCTGCCGCCTGCGTGGGGGCGCGGCACCACGCACACCTCTTCCCAGCCGTATTTTTCGGCGGCTTCGCGCTCGATGATAATAGCGCGGTTCAGATGCTCACAGCACTGCGCGGCCAGCCAGATGCCGTTTTCGCCCAGCACTGGGGCAATGCCCGCGTACACGGCCTGCGCGGCTTCCAGACTGGAATCCTTGCCAATGTGCCCGCCCACGATCTCGCTGGACGAGCAGCCCACCACGAACACATCGCCCTTTTTCAGCTTTGCTTCGGCCAGCAGTTCGGTCACTGCCTGCCGGGCCTGCATCTCGATCTGTTTTTTGAATTCTTCTGTCATAAAAAACACCTCGGTTTTTATCAAAAATCAAAGATTTGCACTGCGCACCTTTTCGCTGCCTGCAAGGCCGAGATACAGCCTGCTCTCCACCGGGCACAGAGCTGTCACACCGCCTGCACCCTTGCTGGAGACCGTCCGCTTCCAGCTGCCGTCTGCCGTATCCACAGCTTCCGCGCAGGGCGCATCGGCAGGCAGGCTGAATAGCTTTTCCTGCAGATTCCGGCCTGCACGCAGGGCAATTCCCCGCAGCAGGGTGCTGTCGGCGTTCTTTTCCAGCCAGCTGCTGCGCGCCCACCGGTAGCCGATGTACAGGGTGCCGTCTGCATCCATAGCAAGCGCACCGGGATACCCCGGCAGGCCGGAAACAAAGCTCTGGCAGTTTTTACCGCCCGCCGTCAGGTCGCGGGCATCGGCGGCAGCGCTCCACACACAGCGGTTCCCAAGGTCAGCCACGAACAGCGTGCTGCCGTCCCGGCTCAGGGCCAGCCCGGAAGCACCGGCCACACCGCCCAGCACCTTCTGCACCGTACGTGCTGCCGGGTCGTATACATACACGCAGCCCGTGCCGGTGTGGGCCAGCAGTTCGGTGCGCAGAGTGCTCTCCAGCCCGTCCGCGGCACTGGCACTGGCAGCAACCGCAAAGTAGATCCTGCCGTCCGGCGCGGCTTCCACCGCTGAGACAGCCCCCAGCGGTGCACCGTCGATCTGGGTCACTACCTGCTCCACCGCCGTGCCCCAGCTGTCGTGGGCGGCGCGGCACAGGCTGCCGCCGCCGGGCGTGAGGATGCTCAGCCACAGGTCCCCGCTGCCGTCAAAGGCAAAACCGGTCAGCTCACCGTCCACGGAAAGGATGGCCGCATCGTGTCCGCCGTCGGTGCGTACAAGGTCGCTCGTGCGCTTTTTTAAGGCTGCGCCGTCGTATGCTGCGGCATACACAAGGCCGTCCTGTGTGCGGATGCAGTCCACACCCTGATATTCGCCCAGATCCAGCGTTCCCTTATGATCGGCGGCAAGGGCCGTCTGTGCTGCACCGGTGTCCTGCCGGACATCCGGCGCGGTGTAGCCTTGTGGCGGCGTATCGATGGGCCGGAACACCAGTGCATACACCAGCGCCAGCAGGATGCACACGCCAAACACCGTGCTGGCCGTGCGGAACCGCTTGAGCAGCGCGTCCCGCTCCACCGCCATCTGGGCCGCATACTCGGCACGGCGGCGGGCAGCGCGGGCATTGGCGCGGTTTGCCCGGCGCATCCAGCGATCCACGAACAATGCCACCTGCGGCCCGATGGTGAGCGACGCAATGGCAAGGATGAGCAGAAATTCAACAAGTCCGATCCTCATAGGGCTTTTTCCTTTATCTTCAGAGCTTTTTCAGGGGGGGTATCCCCTTATCGTTTCAGTATAGCATCTGTGGCGCGGCAGTTCAAGCACCCAACTCTGTCTCCCGGCTTTTGCCGCCGCCTGCCGCCTTTTTCTCCATCTTTCCTGCCAAAGACTTTTTTGCCGTGCTGAAATATGCTATACTGATTATAAATATGGCATTCTGTACCGGAATGCCGCATGTCAGTGTAAAAGAGGATAGCATGGAAGCATTCAAATATCATGTGCAGCCGGGCCGCTACCGGCATTTCAAGGGCAACGAATACGAAGTGCTGGGCATGGCCCGCCACAGCGAGACCGAAGAGGAAATGGTGGTGTACCGCGCCCTGTACGGGGAACGCGGGCTTTGGGTGCGTCCTGCCGCCATGTGGTGCGAGACCGTGGAGCGGGACGGCAAAGTGCAGCCGCGCTTTGTGCGCATTGAGGAGTGAACCGGCAGTTTTTGCCGATGGGATAAAACGGAGGGTGATACTTTTGTACAGTGAACAAAAACAGGCGCTTGCCGCCGAACTGAGCTTCAAGCATCCGGCAGTGCTGGCTGTCAGCGGTTCCGCAGGCAGCGGCAAGACCGCTCTGCTGGCCGCGCTGCTGCCGGTGCTCAAGAGCCGCGGGCTGAAGGTGGGCGTGATCCGCGAGGCTGACGATCTGCGCCTGCCCGCCGAGACCGACCGCCTGCATGAGGCCGGTGCCGAGGGTGTGGCCGTGTTTACTGCCGGGCGCTATCTGCTTACCGAGCAGTTCCGCCTGAACGAGCAGGACCTGCTGGCTTTGTTCGAGCGCCACGGCTACGACCTTGTACTGCTGGAAGGCTTTGGCGACAGCGGCTGGGCCAAGATCGAGGTGGTGCGCAGCTCGGTCAGCCCGGTGGGCACCGCGTTCCAGCCCATGGCCATCGTGGGCGATGTGCCGGGCGCTGATTTTGCACTGGACGATCCTGCTGCTCTGGCAGACTGGATCGAGAACCAGATGCCGTCCCTGTAACGGAGGTTCTGCATGAAACTCATCCGTACCGAAGACGCTGTCGGGCAGGTGCTCTGCCACGACATCACACAGATCATTCCCGGCCAGTTCAAGGGAGCACGCTTCCGCAAAGGGCACATCGTCCAGCCGGAGGATATCCCCGTGTTGCTCTCCATTGGCAAAGAGAATCTCTATGTCTGGGAGAAGCGCCCCGGCATCCTGCACGAGGACGAAGCCGCTGCCCTTTTGTACAAGGCAGCGGCGGGCCGCAACATCCACGGCACTGAGCCGAAGGAAGGCAAGATCGAACTGGTTGCCGACTGCGACGGTCTTTTGAAGATCGACCGCGCCGCCCTGCTGGCCGTGAACCGCACACCCCAAATGATGATCGCTACCATCCACGGCGACCTGCCCGTGAAAAAGGGCCAGAAGCTGGCCGGCACCCGCATCATCCCGCTGGTGATCGAGCAGGAGAAGATGGATGCCATGCAGGCCGCAGCAGGCAGCGAACCCATCCTGAACGTGCTGCCTTTCCACCCGAAAAAGTTTGCGGTCATCACCACCGGCAGCGAGGTATTCAAGGGACGCATCGAGGACAGATTCACCCCCATTCTGGTGGGCAAGCTGGCCGAATACGGCTGCGAGATGACCTATCACAAAACCTGCGACGACGACCCCGCCGGGATCACCGCCGCCATTCTGGAAGCAAAGGCCGCAGGCTGCGAGATGATCTTTACCACCGGTGGCATGAGCGTAGACCCCGACGACCGCACGCCGCTTGCCATCAAGAACACCGGTGCCGAGATCATCACCTATGGCGCACCGGTGCTGCCGGGTGCCATGTTCCTTGTGAGCTATCTGGACGGTGTGCCGGTGTGCGGCCTGCCCGGCTGCGTGATGTACGCCAAGCGCACCATTTTTGACCTGCTGCTGCCGCGCCTGCTGGCCGACGACCCCATCACTGCCGAGGACATTGCCCGGCTGGGCGAGGGCGGGCTGTGCTTAGGCTGCGCCGAATGCCACTGGCCCAACTGCGGCTTCGGGCATTGCTGAAACCCTCTCAGTCAAAGCCTTACGGCTTTGCCAGCTCTCCCAAAGGGGAGAGCTTTATCAAGGTAAAAATTATGAGCGAAACAAAACTTTCTCATTTTGATGCGTCCGGCAGCGCCGTGATGGTGGATGTGAGCGAAAAGCCCGTCACTGCACGGCAGGCTGTGGCCCGCGGCATCATCACTATGAATGCGGCAGCCTTTGCCGCTGTTCGGGACGGCACCGCCCAGAAGGGCGACGTGCTGGGCGTGGCCCGCATTGCAGGCATCATGGCGGCCAAGCGCACCAGCGAGCTGATCCCCCTGTGCCATCCGCTGCCGCTGAGCAAGCTGACTGTGGATTTTCACCTTCTGCCCGAACAGCAGGCCGTAGAGGCCGTGTGCACCGCCAGGACCATCGGCGTGACCGGCGTGGAAATGGAAGCTCTGACCGGCGTTTCTGCCGCGCTGCTCACCATCTACGATATGTGCAAGGCCGTGGATAAGGGCATGGAGCTGGGCGAGATCCACTTGGTCGAGAAGACCGGCGGCAAGAGCGGGCACTATGTGCGGGCCGAGGGCGGCTATGTTTGATGCATACGGCCGCAATATCCACTATCTGCGCCTTTCGGTCACCGACCTGTGCAACCTGCGCTGCCGCTACTGTATGCCGGACGGCGTGCCAAAGCTGGCCCACGAAGATATTCTGACCTATGAGGAATTTCTGCGGCTGGCTGCGCTGTTCGCCCAGTGCGGCATCGACACGGTGCGCATCACCGGCGGTGAACCGCTGGTGCGCCAGGGCGTGGAACAACTGACGGCGGGCCTGAAAGCCATTCCCGGCATCCGCCGCGTTGCCCTTACCACCAACGGCGTGCTGCTGGCCCAGAAGCTGCCCGCCCTGCTGGCGGCGGGCCTTGACAGCGTGAACATCAGCCTTGACACCTTGCACCCGGAGACCTTCCGGCGCATCACCGGCAAAGACGAGCTTGCCGCCGTGCAAAACGGCATCCGGGCGGCCCTTGCCAGCGGCATTCCGGTCAAGCTGAACTGTGTGCCGCAGCCCGGCGTGAACGAGGGCGAGCTGGAAAGCCTTGCTGCCTTCGCACAGGAGCATCCGCTGCAGGTGCGCTTTATTGAGATGATGCCCATTGGCTTTGGTGCCGGGCTGCCCGGCCTTTCCGGCCCGGAACTGCTGGAGCGCTTTTACCGCCGCTGGCCGCAGCTGCAGCCGGTGACCGGTGCGGCCTTTGGCGATGGGCCGGCGGTGTATTATTCTGCGCCCGGCTGGCGCGGCAGCATCGGGTTGATCGCTGCCGTGCACGGCAAATTCTGCGCTTCCTGCAACCGGGTGCGGCTGACAAGTCAGGGCTTTCTGCGTCCGTGCCTTGCCAGCGAATCCGGCACCGACCTGCGTGCTCTGCTGCGCAGCGGCGCGGTCGACGCGGCCCTTTTGCAGGCCATTCAAAACACGATTCTGGCAAAACCCCGGGAACATCACTTCGGCCAAGGCTCTATGCCCGCCACACGAGGGATGTACCGGATCGGAGGATAACACAAATTTATGGGTAAAATTCTGGCTATCTGCACAAGCCCCCGGCGCGGCACCTTGAAAACGCCGGTGCCGTCCGCTGTTCTCACCCCGGAGTGGGGTATTGTGGGCGATGCCCACGGCGGCAGCTGGCACCGGCAGGTCAGCCTGCTGAGCGCGGAAAAAATTGAAGTTTTCCGTCAAAAGCTCTGGGTGGACTACGGTGCCTTTGGCGAAAATCTGGTGGTGGAAGGGTTCGATCTTGCCACCCTGCCGGTGCCCAGCTTTTTTGCCATTGGGGATGCCGTGCTGGAAATGACCCAGATCGGCAAGGAGTGCCACAGCGACTGCGCCATCCGCCGGCAGACCGGCGACTGCATCATGCCGCGGGAGGGCGTGTTCGCACGGGTGGTAAAAGGCGGCACCATCCACACCGGCGACGAGATGAAGCTGCTGTCCACCCCGGCAGATTTGCCCCTGCGCGCGGCAGTGATCACCCTTTCCGATAAGGGCAGCCGCGGCGAACGGGAGGACAAAAGCGGCCCGCTCATTGTGGAAATGCTCACCGCCACAGGCTACAAGGTGGAGGAAGCGCTGCTTCTGCCGGACGATGCCGCCCAGCTCAAAACCCAGCTGCTGCGCCTTGCGGATGCCCGTCAGGTGAACCTGATTCTCACCACCGGCGGCACCGGCTTTGCACCCCGGGATATCACCCCGGAGGTGACTTTGAGCGTAGCCGAACGCAACGCGCCCGGCATTGCCGAGGCCATGCGGTACCATAGCCTTACCATCACACCGCGCGGGATGCTGAGCCGTGCCGCCAGTGTGCTGCGCGGCAAGACCCTGATCGTGAACCTGCCGGGCAGCCCTAAGGCCGTAAAAGAAAACCTCGAGTACATCCTGCCCAGCCTTGCGCACGGCATCCGCCTTGCCGCCGGGCTGGACGGCGAATGCGCCCGGAAGTAAAAAAGTATCCCGGTGGGCGGCACCGCATCCTGTACCGTATCAAATGCAAAGATTCATTTTAAAAGCAGGAGCGCTTATCATGAACAACACTAAAATTTCCCGCCGCAGCTTTCTGGCTGCTGCCGGTATCGCCGGTGCCGCTGCGGCCCTGACCGCCTGCGGCTCCTCCGCTTCCAGCACTGCATCTTCCGTGGCAGGCTCTGCCGCTGCTTCTTCTGAAGCTGCCGGTGGATCCATGGAGCTGATCGTGTTTGCCGCCGCATCCCTCACCGAGACCCTCACCGCCATCGGCGAGATCTACTCTGCCGAGAACCCCGGCGTGACCTTCAGCTTCAACTTCGACTCCTCCGGCACCCTCAAGACCCAGATCCAGGAAGGCGCGGACTGCGACCTGTTCATCTCCGCCGGTCAGAAGCAGATGAACCAGCTGGACAGCACCGCTTCCGCCGATGTGAACACCGAAGGACTGGACTTCGTGGACAGCGATTCCCGCGTGGACCTGCTGGAGAACAAGGTCGTTCTGTGCGTGCCCGAGAATGGCAATAAGGGCATCGACAGCTTCGATTCTCTGGCCGAGCACCTCAAGGCCGGGGACATTCTGTTCTGCATGGGCAACAGCGATGTGCCCGTGGGCCAGTACACCCAGAAGATCCTTGCCTACTACGCTCTGGACGAGGAAGCACTGGCCGCAGCCGGTGTCATCACCTACGGCTCCAACGTCAAGGAGGTCACCACCCAGATCACCGAAGCCAGCGTGGATGCCGGTGTCGTGTACTGCACCGATGCCTACAGCGCAGGCCTGACCCCCGTGGATGAGGCCACCAAGGAGATGTGCGGTCAGGTGATCTACCCTGCCGCCGTGCTGAAGGCCGCCCCCAACGCCGAGGCTGCCAGGGAGTTTCTGGCCTATCTGCAGACCGACCGCGCCGCGACCGTGTTCGAGAGCGTGGGCTTCACCGCACTGTAAATCCGTTGTTTTTCAGAGCTTCCCCTCCGGGGGAAGCCTTTTTATTCGGAGGTATCATTTATGGACTGGTATCCCCTTTGGAACAGCCTGCGCATCGCCCTCGTCAGCTGCGCGGCGGTGTTCTTCCTTGGCATTTTTGCCGCCTACTATATTGCCAAGCTGCCGCGCACTGTCAAGGGCGCGCTGGACGTGGTGCTCACCCTGCCCATGGTGCTGCCGCCCACGGTGGTGGGCTATTTTCTACTGCTTTTGTTCGGCGCAAAGCGGCCGCTGGGTGCCTTTTTCATGGAGCATTTCGGCGTGAAGCTGGTCATGAACTGGTACAGTGCCATCTTTGCATCCATCGTGGTGGCCTTTCCGCTGATGTACCGCACGGCGCGCGGCGCGTTTGAAAGCTTTGACGAAACGCTGGCATGGTCGGCGCAAACGCTGGGCCAGTCGGACGTGTGGATCTTCTGGCGGGTGCGGATGCCCTGCTGCCGTCAAGGCATTCTGGCCGGCACGGTGCTGGCCTTTGCCCGCGCGCTGGGCGAGTACGGTGCCACCAGCATGATCGCAGGCTACACCCCCGGCAAGACCGCCACCATTGCCACCACCGTGTACCAGCTGTGGCGCACCAACGACGAAGCCGGTGCCATGCGCTGGGTGCTGGTGGATATCGTGATCTCGGCAGTGGTGCTGCTGGCCGTGAATCTGCTGGAGAAAAAACAGAAAGCAGGTGGCCGCGCATGAGTCTTGAAGTGAACATTACCAAAAAGCTGGATGGCTTTACCCTTCACGCCAACTTTGCCGCGCGCAGCACCGCCACGGCCATTCTGGGCGCGTCCGGCTGCGGCAAAAGCATGACCCTGCGCTGCATTGCCGGTATCGTAAAGCCGGATGCGGGCCGCATCGTACTGGACGGCCGGGTGCTGTTTGACAGCGCCCAGCACATCGACCTGCCGCCGCAGCAGCGCGGCGTGGGCCTGCTGTTCCAGAACTACGCATTGTTCCCCAACATGACCGTGGAGCAGAACGTGCTCTGCGGCCTGAAAGCCGAAAAAGACAAGGCCGCCCGTAAGGCCCGCTGCGCCGAAATGCTGCAGGCCATGCGGCTGGAATCCCTTGCCAAGCGCTACCCGGCCCAGCTTTCCGGCGGACAGCAGCAGCGCACCGCGCTGGCACGCATCCTTGTGGGCAGGCCCAAAATTCTGATGCTGGACGAGCCGTTCAGTGCGCTGGACAGCTACCTGCGCGAGGAAATGGAGGGCGAAGTGGGCAGCCTGCTGGCCGGGTTTGGCGGCACGGCGCTGCTGGTCACACACAACCGTGACGAAGCCTACCGCCTGTGCCGGGATATGATCGTGATGGATGGCGGGCAGGTGCTGCGCACCGGCGGCACCAAAGAGGTGTTTGCAGACCCGCAGAGCACCACCGCCGCACGGCTGACCGGCTGCAAGAACATTCTGTCCTGTACCCGCGTGGATGCCCACACCGTGCGCCTGACCGGCTGGGATGCGCCCCTTCACCTTGCCGCCGAGGTACCGGAAACCTGCACCGCCGTGGGCATCCGCGCCCACGACTTTGCCCCCTGCGCACCAGCTGCGCCGAACGCTCTTCCGGTGCAGCTGAACTCCACCAGCGAGAATCCCTTTGACTGGAACCTGATCTTTACCGCGCCGGACGGCACCACCCGCCTGTGGTGGAAGGTGAGCAAGACGAACCTGACCGCTGCGTCGCCGGAGACACCGGCGTTTCTGGGCACTGCACCGCAGAACATCATGCCGCTGGGGTGACGGACAGCACGCCGGGGATTTTCTTCAGCGCTTCCTGATCGGCCTTGTTCAGGTCCTTGACCGCGAACCGCAGTCGAATCATGCAGTGTGCCACGCTGGAAATGTTCTCGGTGCCGTCCACCAGCTGAACCACTCCCGCAGCAGGTTCTGCTTGGCCTGCTCGGTGGGCGCGAAGTTGTATCTTGCCAGCACGCCCACCGCCTGCCGGTTGAGCTCCTCCGGATAGGGGGAATCCAGATCGTAGGTGCGCAGTCCGGCTTCCACATGGCCCACCGGGATGCGCAGATAAAAGCAGGCCAGCGCCGCCGCACCTTATCCACAAGCTCACTATTATATGCGCCAAACTCGGAATTGTGCAGGTCGGAAAGCACCACCATCCGGCTGGGCCTGCGGTCTGCCCCGCAAACTCTGGCTGTGCAGGGCCGTTTTTCTGTGGTATACTGGTACTGGAAGCAGCCCGCCGCTGCGGGCACTTTTTTTGAAAAGCATTCACGCAAACTTCACAGCTTTTTTTTATTCTTGCTGTATGATATTCTGGTCAAGAAGTCTATTATTGAGGAAGGTGTCTGTATTATGGCTAAGATCCTGATCGTTGACGATGAGCCGCGCATCCGCGAGCTGATCCGTGAACATTTACAATATTCCGGTTATATCTGTGAAGAAGCCGCCGACGGCACAGCTGCGCTGACCCAGCTTTCCGGCGGAGCCTTCGATCTGGTCATTCTGGACCTGATGATGCCGTTCATGGACGGTATGACCTGCCTGCGGGAGATGCGCGCCCGCCACATCAACACGCCGGTCATCATCCTGACCGCCCGCGGCGAGGAATACGACAAGCTGGCCGGCCTGGAGAGCGGTGCCGACGACTACGTTGTCAAGCCCTTCTCTCCCCGTGAGCTGGTAGCCCGCGTCAAGGCCGTGCTGAACCGCACCATGCCCAAGCCCGCCGCTGCCTCCGACACCATGACCTTTGGTGAGCTGACCATCGACACGGCCAGCCACACGGTGCGCGTTTCCGGCGAGGAGGTGGCCCTGACCCCCAAGGAGTTCGACCTGCTGGTGTTCCTTGCTTCCAACAAGGGCATCGCCCTCAGCCGTGAAAAGATCCTGCAGAAGGTGTGGAACTACGACTACTTTGGCGAGGACCGCACCGTGGATACCCATGTCAAAATGCTGCGGGGCCATCTGGGCAAGTGCCGCAGCTACATTGCTACCGTGTGGGGCATCGGCTACAAATTCGACCCCGACGCAACGCGCTGATAAAGGAGTGGAGGATTCATGCGGCACCATCACTCCCCCGGCATCCGCGGCCAGCTGATGTGGTTTTTGTGTTGTATCTGTCTGTTCCTGCTGGCACTGGTGTGGTTTCTGTCCACCCAGCTGCTGGAACCGCTGTACACCAAGCACATTGAAAAACAGCTGACCACTCAGGCAGAAAGCATCACCGCCGAGCTGGACAAGGCTATTGCAAACGGCGAAGCCCTTTCGGCATGGTCTTTTGGCCATCTTACGGTCAACACCACGTTTTTTGACCGGCTTGCCACTCAGCTGTACGCCAGCGGTTCGCTGAACAGCTTCTGTGTGGATATTTCCGATACCACCATGCGCACGATCTATAAGATCGAGAACCAGTCCTACTGCAACCTGCACGAAACGCTGCTCTCGGATTCCGCCAACAACGATATGATCGTTTCCACCGCTGTGGCCATGCGCAAGAAATGCCGCACCACCGGCGGCTTTGTGCAGACCCTGAATCCGCCGCGGCTCTCCGGCTCGGCACAGCTGCTGGTAGGGCGCAACACCTCCGGCGGCGAGTACACCGTTCTGGTCACTACCAGCCTTGTGCATGTGGCTGAAGCCGGCAGGGTGCTGAGCACCGTGCTGCCCATGGCAGCGGCGCTGATCTTTGCCTTTGCCATGACGGCGGCATGGCTGTTCAGTGAGTGGTTCACAAAGCCGCTGCGCCAGCTTTCCAGCGCTGCCCGCCAGATGGCCATGGGCAACTATGCCGTGCAGGTGGATACCCGCCGCAGCGATGAGCTGGGCGATCTGGCCCGGGACTTCAACCACATGGCAAGCGAGGTGCAGCATTCTTCGCAGATGCAGCGCGATCTGCTGGCCAACGTCTCCCACGACCTGCGCACCCCGCTGACCCTTATCAAGGGCTATGCCGAGACGGTGCGCGACATTACCGGCGACGACAAGGCCCACCGCGATGAGCAGATGAACATTATCGTGGACGAGACCGACCGCCTGACCGCACTGGTCTCCAGCGTGATGGAGCTGAGCAAGGTGACCAGCGGTGCCGACAAATGCGAGCGCGTGCACTTTGATATGGGCCAGCTGTGCGACGAGGTGAGCGAACGGTACGATGCCATCTGCGCCCAGAACGGCTGGCAGCTCCAGCTGGAGCTTCCGGACGAGGAACTGCCCGTTTACGCAGACCCCAACATGATGCAGCGCGCACTGCATAACCTGCTGGGCAACGCCATGCACCACATCGGCAAAGACGGCATCTTCATCCTGCGGGCCCAGCGCTGCACCGAGGGCGTGCGGATCGAGGTGGAGGACCACGGCCCCGGCATCTCTGCCGACGACCTGCCCTATATCTTTGATCGGTACTACCGCTCCCGTTCGGATGCCGGCAAGCAGGGCACCGGTCTGGGCCTTTCCATCACCAAGGCCATCTTCCAGCAGCACGGCTTCCGCTTTGGTGTGCAGAGTGCCATTGGCATGGGCACTACGTTCTGGTTCATCATGAACGACCTGCCCGCCAATGCAGCCGAGATGGCCGGGCAGGAATAATCAGGAATAATTTTAAAGCCGGGATGACCGTGTGGTCGTCCCGGCTTTTGCTTTTTCTATAGAGCATCGTTTCTGCCCGCAATGCTGCGGCCATTCCAAATGATTTACTGGCTGGAATCTGCTGTGCGATAAATTCCGAATGTATTATCCGGTGCGGGCATTTCCACCCGGGAGGCACGATCATTCACAGCCCACATCATCCAGCCCATTGCAGCCAGTGCCGCCAGAATGATGATCCATTTGACAAAATTCGGCAGTTTTTTCATAGAAGATCCTTCAAATCCGTTTTATACTTTATTTTATATTTTCCGCTTTTATTCCGGTCTGCAAAGCTTCCGTGCACATCTGAGCAGCTCTTCGGCCTGCTGGCTGTCCAGCTGCTTCACCCATGCACCGCGCGCTGCTGCGCCCTCGCCGGTGCTGCCCGCTTCGGCAAAGCAGGCAAGGTCCGAGTCGGTGCGGCTCTGCCAGGGCGAAAAGCCTTCCGGTGCAATGTGGGCTCCCAGACGGCAGTCCAGCACAGCCGTTTTACCGGTGGGCCGCCACGGCCTGCCCAGAAACACCGTGCCCGCCGGGCAGTCGTCCGAAACAAAGTCGCAGTCCCAGAACACAAACCCGAGGCCATCGGAACGGCCCGAGGGAGCCGTGACGTAGCTTGCAGGCAGGTGGTTGTTCACGGTGCGGATGGTGCACTGCTCAAACAGAGCGTCCGCGCCGCCAAAAATAAAATCGATATCTCCCGCGATCTCGCAGTGCCGGTAATACTGGGCCGTCGGTCGGCGGGGCGCAAAGCGGCCCGGGCCAAGGAAGCCATCCTTCTCCCGCTCCTTCTCCGGCAGAGGGGCGCAGAACAGCGTATCCTGATTGCTCAGCAGCCGCACATTCTCAAAGAGGGTGTGAGAGCAGTCCACATAAGCCGCCACGGCCTGCCCCACCTTTGCCCCGGGGCCGGCATCGTTTTCAATGGTCAGGTCCCGCACCCGCAGTTCTATCCCCCGGAAAAACGCGGTATAGCTGCGGAAGGTGTGGGTGGGCCTGCCGTCCGGGTGCGGCAGCCTGCCGCCGTCGCCCCACACGATGCGGGTGCTTTCCATGCCTGCGCCGATCAGGGTGATATCCTGTTTTTCGCACACCAGCTTTTCGCGGTAAACTCCCGGGCCAATGCGGATCTCTGCTGCGCAGGCATAAGGCACGGCCAGCACCGCTTCGGACACCGAAGCAAAATCGCCGCTGCCATCCTGCGCTACGGTTATGGTAAGCATGTTTCTGTCCTCCCGTTTTGTTTCTATGCTTCCATAGTATACCTTCTCCTCCGTCGAAAATCAACGAAGTTTGTATGAACATCAAACGCATTTTTCCAGCCGCAGCACCGCCGCCGTAATGTCGTCCGGCCTGCCGGTCTTCTGGGCGCGCACGCGGGCCGTTTCCACCAGCGTTTTTGCAACTTTTTCCGGCGCTTCTCCTGCCGCAGCGGAAAGCTCCAGCTGCTTTGCCACCCAGCCCGGACCGTCCACCAGCAGCCCGTCCGAGACCAGCACCGCATAATCGCCCACCGTCAAATGCACCACCCGTCTCTGGCCGTTCACTCCGCCCAGAATGCCCACCGGCAGGCTGGTGTCGCCCACAGCACGCACCCGCCCGCCGTGCACAAGGAAGCCCGGTGCCGCACCGGCCTTGAACAGCCTTGCCGTGCCGGTGTAAAGATCCACGCTGATGAGGTCCAGCGTGGCACCGCTCTCATCCTCACTTTTCAGGGCAAGGGCCACGTTGACCAGCCTTGCCGCCAGCTCTGCGGTAAAGCCCGCCTTGAGCAGCCGGGCCGTCAGCTCGGCGGCAAGGTTGCCATCCACGGCTGCAGGCCTGCCGGTGCCCATGCCGTCGCACAGGATCATCTGCGCTGCCGCCGGGCTGCAGAACTGCTGCACCGCATCGCCGGAAATACTGCCCCGCGCCGCCGCGCCCGCCATGCCGAACACGGCCCGCAGCACAGGCTTTTCGCTGAACAGCAGGGTGGTCATTCCCTTGCAGGAAAGCACCTGCGGCACTTCCAGCGTGCGGCGGCAAATGCGGCCCACCTCCCCGGCCAGCGCGGCCAGCTCCTGCGCCGAGAAGCGGGTGCGCGGCAGCGTGACCGCCGCATGGGTGCGGCCCAGATCATCCAGCGTGACGGCACACTCCTGCGGCGGAGTGCCAAGCTGCGCAAAAAAGTCCGCCACCCGGCCGGATTTATAGGGTTCCGGGTCGCCCGGACGGCCCAGCTGTTCTCCCAACACGCCCAGCGCTTCGGCCACGGCGCTGTACTGCTCGGTCAGGGCAGTGCGCATGGCTTCGGCATGAAGGCGGGCCTCCTTGCGGCTGCGATACAGCGCAAAGGAGCGGTTTGCCGCTGCGCACAGTGCTGCCGGGTGGATGCACCGGGATAATTGCCCGGGCAATTGAGCCGTTTCCAGCCCGCCGCTGCTTTCCAGCAGAGGACGCAGTGCTTCCATGCCCTCCAGCGTGGCGGCATACTCCTGCTTCCAGCAGGTATCCCGCCGTCCGCAGTTAAAACAAAGGGTATCATGTGTGTTGTCAATTACCCAATGGAAATCCTCACGCCGGTGCGGCAGCGTTTCGTAGACATCGTTCACGGTCTCTGCCAGCGATGCAAGGCTCTGGGACACCTGTTCCAGCCGGGTGGCCGCTGCACTGTACTGCTGCGGCTGGGCCTGCCCTGCCTGCGGCTTTTCTTCCGGCTCCGGCACAAGCCATGCTGCGGGCATGGCCGCTACGGCCGTGATGCCGATGCAGACGTTCAGCAGATATTGGAACGCGCTCCCGGGCGGCTGCACACAGAGTGCACCGGTCACGCAGCCGCCCGCGTAGGCGGCTACCGTTTCCATGCGCCGTCCGGGTGCCAGCACCGCCGCTGCCACCGTGGCACAGGCAAGGCCGGATGCCGCAAAGCTGAGGGCCGGGTCTGCCGCGCACAGCGCAGCGCCCAGCACCGCGCAGGCCGCAAGCGCGGCTTTGGCCTGCCCTTTGCTGCATAAATACAGTTCCAGCGCCGCGCAGACGATCACGCCCGGCAGCAGCTGCCACAGCTGCACACTGCCCAGCGCCGCCGCTGCCGCCGCACCCACCAGAAGCATCCCGGCACCCGGCTTTTCGGGCGCGAACTGCCGCAGACAAAAGCCCATGGCTGCGGCCAGCAGGGCATCTGCCGCACTGTAAAGCACCAGCTCTGCCCCGCCGCCGCCAAAGGCAAAGCACAGCGCCACGCCCACCAGCGTGCCGCAGCCCGCCAGTGCCGCCGGGGTCAGTGTTCTGGCACCCATCCACCGCGCTGCCACTGCAGCACCCAGTGCGCACAGCATACAGACACTGCGCAGCGAGAGCGCGCCAAACCCGTGCAGCAGCACACCCAGCGCCGCACCCGCCGCACAGGGGGCAAAGCAGTCCTCTGCAAAGCCCAGCACAAAGCCCAGACCAAAAGGCATCAGTGCACCGTACAGAACGGCCCAGCCGCCTGCAAATCCCACTGCCACAGCCGCCAGCCTGCGCGCTGCCGGGCGCAGCTCCGCCCGCCGTGCCAGCGCTGCCCGCTGTCTGTTCTGCCGCCCGACCGCTGCCAGACCCATCCGCTCTGTCATAAAAACTCCCCGCTTTCCGGCGGGGCGTTGTGGTTCTGTTCCCCGCGCTTTCTGCATATACTGTAGCGCGGGCGCGCGGCGATTTTTGGCGCGGTGCAGTGTTCTGCCGCAAACCGGCCCAAAGACGCAAAAAAGCCCTGCAGCGTTCAAAAATGCTGCAGAGCTTTGTGGTTTTATGGCAAAAATCAGCCGTTCAGCTTTTCAATTGCCGCTTTTACGCGGGCAAGGGTGGTTTCGCGGCCCATCATGCAGGCAAGGTCGGTGCCGCCGCCGGGGGTGCGCTGCTTGCCAGAAAGGGCAATGCCCAGCGGGTACAGCAGCCAGCCGTTCTTCTTGCCCAGCTCCTCAGCCTTGGCCTTGCAGGCATCGAAGACGGCATCGCGATTGCCAAAATCCAGTGCTTCGTCGCTGAGCACAGGCAGCAGGGCTTCCAGTGCCTCCTTGGCGGTCTCCGGGGTGGTCTTCTGCTTCTTGTTGGCGTACATGCTCACATCGTACTCGGGCATCGCATCAAAGAAATCCAGCTGCTCCGGGATCTCGCCCAGCACTTCGCAGCGGGGCTGCAGGTTTGCGCACAGCAGCTTCTTGTCGATGGAGGTGTGCACGGCCTTGTCGATCCACGGCTCCGCCTTCTTCTGGAACTCTTCCGGGGACAGGCGGCGGATATATTCCGCGTTGATGGCCCGCAGCTTGAGGGGATCGAAGATGGCGGGAGACTTGGAGATGCCGTCCGGAGACCAGATCTTGACCAGTTCCGGCAGGGAGAAGATCTCCTGCTCGGCATACTCGCCCTTGGGGCTCCAGCCCAGCAGGCAGATGTAGTTCAGCACGGCCTCGGTCAGGTAGCCCTTTGCCACCAGATCCTGATAGCTGGCATCGCCGTTGCGCTTGGAAAGCTTATTCTGCGCATCCTTCATGACCGGCGGGCAGTGGATGTAGGTGGGGATCTCCCAGCCGAACGCCTGATACAGCAGGTTGTACTTGGGGGTAGAGGACAGATACTCGCTGCCGCGGATCACGTGGGTGATGCCCATGAGGTGATCGTCCACCACGTTGGCAAAGTTGTAGGTGGGCATGCCGTCGGTCTTGATGAGGATCTGGTCGTCCATCTCGCTGTTGTTCACCTCGATGTGGCCGTACACCACATCGTCGAAGCCGGTCACGCCCTCGCGGGGGATCTTCTGGCGGATAACATAGGGTTCCCCGGCAGCAAGACGCTTTTCCACTTCCTCCTTGGGCAGGTCGCGGCAGCATCCGTCATAGTGGGTCATCTCACCGTTGGCGCGCTGCTCAGCATGCAGGGCCTCCAGACGCTCCTCGGTGCAGAAGCAATAGTATGCCTTGCCCTCTGCCACCAGCTGCTCGGCATACTGTTTGAACATGCCCATGCGCTCGCTCTGCACATAGGGGCCCACGGGGCCGCCGATGTCCGGGCCTTCGTCCCACAGCAGGCCGGTCTCCCGCAGGGTGTTGTAGATGACATCCACAGCGCCCTCCACATAGCGGCCCTGATCGGTATCCTCGATGCGCAGGATGAAGGTGCCATCCTCGTGCTTTGCCATCAGGTAGGTGTACAGGGCAGTGCGCAGGTTGCCAACGTGCATATAACCCGTGGGCGACGGCGCAAAACGGGTGCGGACTTTATTGCTCGGCATAGAAAAACGCTCCTTTATTCTCATGCAAAAAATTTGCGGATAGCTATGTTTTATTGTACTGATTCTGCGCAGTTTTGTCAATGCGGGATAATATCATGCATTCACAGCTTTGCTTTTTTTGTTCGCAATATGCTATACTTGATTCAACAAATCGAAACTTGTCGGGGCGAGGCCCCTCCATCTTGCTACGCAAGACCGTTCTGTCACTTAAAAGCCCCACTGGGGCTTTCATTGTTCCGCTTCGCTCCACAAACGCGAATTTATATATAAAGGAGAATATTGATGAAACTATTTTTATGTTCGCACTTTTCAAGTGTAGGAAGTCTGATAAAGGAAGAAATTGAAAATAAAAAAGTCGCATTTATTCCAACAGCTTCGCTGCGTGAAGGCTACACCGGTTATGTCGGCTCGGCTCGAAAATTATTCAAAAAGTTGGGAGCAATCGTAACTGAAATTGATATTTCAACGGAGGCTTATTCAACGATACAGTCTGTTTTTGAAGATGCGGATGTGATATATTTTACCGGCGGAAATTCTTTTTTCCTTATAGACCAGCTCCGTAAAACGGGAACGGATGAGCTGTTGAAGAAAGAATTGGCAAAGGGAAAACTGATGATTGGTGAATCGGCAGGTGCGATTATATGCGCTCCAAGCATCCAATATATCGAGCAAATGGATGAAAAGCCGGAGGACTACTCACAAGAAGATGATGCAGGGCTTGATTTGATTGATTTCTATGTTCTTCCGCATTATCTTACAGCACCATTTAAGAAAGTTACCGAGAAAATAATGACTGAGTTTTCGGATTTGAATCTATGCCCGATTAACAACCGTCAGGGAATTGTAATTGATGGTGAAGGTTCAAAGGTTATTTGCAAAGACTAATTTGAAAATTCGCGTTTGTGGAGCGAAGCGGAACAATGAAAGCCCCAGTGGGGCTTTTAAGCGACAGAACGGTCTTGCGGCAGCAAGATGGAGGGGACTCGCCCCGACAAGTTCCAGTTTGGAGAATTGAAAAAACGGAATTCACCTATTAAGACATATAAACTCTTGACAATAAAACTCCTATATAGTATGTTTTTAACAAACTACTATATAGGAGCTTTTGTATGGAAATGAATGGAGGATTTCTTGTCACCAAAATAAAACAGCTTGGAGACCGGATTTTCGAGAAGATTCTCAGTGAAAAGAATATTGATGCGTTTAATGGAGCCCAAGGGCGTATTCTTTATGTGCTGTGGCAGAAGGATGGTATTTCAATCAGGTCACTCTCGACTAAATGCGGATTAGCGATAACATCTCTTACTACGATGCTGGAAAGAATGGAAAATCAAGGGCTGATAAGCCGTGTTCAGTCTGAAACGGACAAAAGGAAAACGCTCCTGTTTCTGACTGAGAAAGCACATGCCTTAAAGGGCGAGTACGATTCTGTATCTGATGAGATGGGAAGTATTTACTACAAAGGTTTTTCAGAGGAAGAAATTGCCCAGTTTGAGGAATACCTCGACCGTATCAGAAAAAATCTTGAGGGTTGGCAGGAATCATGAGTATTTGTATCAAAGATCAGATTCAGAACATGAATATCGTCATCGGCTGCACAGTGGGGTGTGCATATTGCTATGCCCACAATAATGTGAAACGCTGGCATATGATGGATGACTTCGCTGACCCTGAATTCTTTCCGGGTAAGCTCAAGATGATGGAAAAGAAACGTCCGCAGAACTTTCTTCTTACCGGCATGAGCGATCTCTCCGGATGGAAGCCGGAATGGAGAGACGAGGTATTTGCAAAGATCCGTGAAAATCCACAGCATCAGTTCCTGTTCCTTACCAAGCGACCTGATTTGCTGGATTTTGATACCGATCTNTTCAGTCTGAAACGGACAAAAGGAAAACGCTCCTGTTTCTGACTGAGAAAGCACATGCCTTAAAGGGCGAGTACGATTCTGTATCTGATGAGATGGGCAGTATTTACTACAAAGGTTTTTCAGAGGAAGAAATTACCCGGTTTGAGGAATGCCTCGACCGCATCAGAAAGAATCTTGAGGAGTGGCAGAAGTCATGAGTATTTGTATCAAAGATCAGATTCAGAACATGAATATCGTCATTGGCTGCACAGTGGGGTGTACATATTGCTATGCCCGCAACAACGTGAAACGCTGGCATATGATTGATGATTTCGCTGACCCTGAATTCTTTCCGAGTAAGCTCAAGATGATGGAAAAGAAACGTCCGCAGAACTTTCTTCTTACCGGCATGAGCGATCTTTCTGGATGGAAGCCGGAATGGAGAGACGAGGTATTTGCAAAGATCCGTGAAAATCCACAGCATCAGTTCCTGTTCCTTACCAAGNTAATGTGAAACGCTGGCATATGATGGATGACTTCGCTGACCCTGAATTCTTTCCGGGTAAGCTCAAGATGATGGAAAAGAAACGTCCGCAGAACTTTCTTCTTACCGGCATGAGCGATCTCTCCGGATGGAAGCCGGAATGGAGAGACGAGGTATTTGCAAAGATCCGTGAAAATCCACAGCATCAGTTCCTGTTCCTTACCAAGCGACCTGATTTGCTGGATTTTGATACCGATCTGGAAAACGCATGGTTTGGCGTTACGGTGACGAGGAAAGCAGAACTGTGGCGTATCGACGCCCTTCGGAAAAACGTCAGAGCAAAACATTACCATGTTACCTTTGAGCCGTTATTCGACGATCCCGGCACAGTTGACCTTTCCGAAATCAATTGGATCGTTGTCGGCACCATGACCGGAGCTCAGAGCAGGAAGATTCATACGGAGCCGGAATGGGCATGGTCTCTGGCGGATCAGGCAGATAAGCTCGGCATTCCGGTGTTTATGAAGGAAGACCTTGTCCCTATCATAGGGGATGAAAATATGATTCAGGAAATGCCGGAAGGATTTAATAAAGTGTTAGAGGTACAGAAATCATGGAAGAAGTAATAAATGGAATCCTCATTCGTGAGGTGGAAACAAAGAACAT
>NZ_WKZG01000024.1:0-40042 GCF_009679665.1 Faecalibacterium sp. BIOML-A4
CTACATAGCGGTGTGTGGTGCATCTGTGGGCTGCGGCCATTGTCGTTTTCAAACTTCCAGTCCAGCATTGCCGGGTCTGAAAAACCCTCTGCTTTCAGCCGCCGTACACGGTCAAGGTGTTTTTGCTGGTTGATAAGGGCTTCCTGCTTTTCTCTTTCCGTGCGCTGGCAGCTGCATTCGACAGGGTGTTTGTTCTTGCTCATCAGAGCGACGCCTTTTGCGAAGAACGCTTCTTTTGGGGTATGACATTTTCCGCAATAAAGCAGACCGTCCTTGCCATAATAATCCTCAGTGTTTTCGGGAATACTGGAAACGGACTGTTCTAGAATTTTCTCAATCGTCTTTATAGGCTTTCTCCTTCCTTGAATGTGTAGTCCGGGATGCCCGGTGTCGATTTTTGTTCTGTTTTCTGCCGTTTTGCCCAGATGCGCAGGGTAGCGGCATGGTCGGCGTACTTTCTGCCGGTGGACTGGATATAAGCTGAAAGCTGCTCGATCAGATCATCCAGCCCGGAAAAATCGGCTTTGAGCCGCTTGTAGTCTTTTTCCGTCAGAAAAACATTTCGATATTCTCCGAACATCAAACGAGTGCCATTGGTTCTTACTAGGTGGTTATCTTTCAGGTTGTTCTTATTACGTTGGTTAGGTGTGCATTTTTGCGCAATCATACTGCTCGTTTCTGCACAGTCATGCTCGGCATTTTTGCATACTGTGACAGCGCAATTTTGCGTAGTATACGGAACCATGAGCAGAATGCGGCTAGGTTTGGAAAAGCCGCTGCGGACACGTTCCACGAGCTGTGCATTTTCCAGTTCGGCAAAAGCGCGTGTTATGCTGGAAATGCTGCATCCCAAATCTTTTGCAAGACTGGAAAGCGGATAGAGTACATAAATGCGACCCTGCGCATCGATCCAGTTGTTCTTTTGAGAAAGAGTTGCTCGGTCCAGCAGCAGGGTGTAGAGCAGCTTTGCTGTGTGGCTCAGGTCTGTATCCAGCAGAAAGCGGGCATAGGGTAGATATCGCGGTAAGGGCGTAGTGACAGTCAGGTGGTCGGAAATAGAATTCACCTCCAGCGTTTTATATCAAAAAATGGCGCAAAGGTTTGCACTTCTGCTCCGGGCAAGCTGACAGGCAAAGATTTGTGAATTTCTGCCCGCAGCTCGCTCGGCTTTTTCAGTGGGCCATTTTGACCCACTGATTCCGTTACGGGTAAAATCAAGTGCCGGGTGGCGGCACCTGATTTTCAGCCAACCTTGAAGTGTTACAGGTGGAATCAGGTTGTCATCTTGGCAACCTGATTTGCAACGACATTGCAGCGTTACAGGCAGAATCAAGTGGTCATTTTGACCACTTGATTTTTACGGAGTGGGAGTGACGTGTTACAGATAAAACCGGAGTTATCAAAATGGGAACTCCGGTGGCTCTGCCACGGATGCAATCAAGTTATCATTTTGATAACTTGATTTTGATACGGCTACAATCAAGTTCCCGAAGTGGGAACTTGATTCGGCAGGAGTTGCAAATCAAGTTACGGAAAGCGTAACCTGATTTCAGATAATCGCCCAAATTCCCATTTTGAGGATTTGGGCGTGAGCAATTAGGCGTTACGGTATTTTGGTACTTCCCAGAATGGGAAGCACCACTTTACGGGATAAAGGTGAGCGTGGATAAGGAACTTGACAAACTTTATCAAGCTCCTCAAAGAGAAGCGTGAGCCGTTACTTTACGCTTGCGGTAGTCTTTCTGCCGACAGGCGTTGCTGCAATATCTGGCATCCGCCCGAATCGGCAAGAACTGCTCACCACAGCAAGGGCAGGTGTAGGCTCCGCGCTCAATGCGCTTTTTAAGACTTTTTCGCAAGTTCAGCATCCGGTGACCGCAGGTCTGGAAGCTGCAATATTTGCGGTTCCGGGTCTGGGTGTAGATGACCTTGCGGCAGCATTCACACTGGATTCTGTGCACACTGGGGTCACCGTCAATGAAATATTCCATCAGGGTGTCCTGATTTTCACGTTCCCATTGTTCTGTTGTCATAGGCATCCTCCTTTGGCTGTTACAGGTGTGTGGTGGATAATGAAAAGCATTATTTGCCCCAAATGTTACGGGTATATGGTGGTTATCAAAATGGTAACCACCACTTTCACACAATAAAGCGTTACGATTGTCTGGTTGGTGATCAAAATGATCACCAACTAAAATCTGTGCGTTATGGCTGGGTGGTAAGTGGACAATTTGTCTATTTACCACTTCCAAGTGGTGAGTTACGGTTTTCGTAACCCACCACAGAGTGACCGTGTTACGGTAATTTGGTAAGTACTGAAAAGCAGCACTTACCAGATTTCACCGTGGCTTGACAAAATGTCAAGTCGAGGTTAAGCGTAACATGGATAGAATCAATGTGTTCAATTTGAACACATTGAACGAGCTGTAACGTAGAAGATGTTTCTGGTGAATGACGCTTTGTGTCATTCACCACATCAACTGGCCATTTTGACCAGTTGATATTGGGTGTGCCGTTCTCCCTGCATGGATTTCCTGCCCCCTTCCGGCGGCGTTTTCCGGCTCGCTCTTGCGAGGTCTTTGCCGGGTATCCCATGCAGACGGTCTTTCGATTTTCAAGGTGCGGTGCTGGATCTGGCAATAAAAATCGCCACACAACAACCGAAACCTGACCATCCCTTCCGGGATGGCCTTGGTTCGGGTTCGTTATGTAGCGATAAGAAAGTCAAAAACTTGCTCCGGCTCCTTCAGGAGCCGAGCTGGAACTCTAAGTAAATATGTTATATTAAATTGTTGGAATAGACTACCACAAAAATCGAGCTGTGTCAACAAAAAGATTTGAAAATACGCCACTTTCGGCGGGTTGCAAGAAAAGGCGATGAAAACTTTGGCAAAAAGAGAGAGGGCTGGACGGTACCGGCCCCCTTGTGGGTCATAATGCCTTTAGAGGATAAGATGCACGGTCAGCGCAATTTTGTGCTGAATGTCGGGTTTGGGAGAAGCCCAACAAGCGTTTTTGAATTCGGATTTGTAAAATCTGATTCAAAAATTGCGAGTTGGTACCGGCTTGCCCTGCTTGCTGCGGATGCAAACACGAAAATTTTCTAAGAAGAAAAATAACCGTCCACTTCAAGTTGAACTTAAAAACGGATGGTCTCAATCGCAAAATGTTTTTCAAATTTGGGAAGCGCATTGAGAGGCTTCATAGTTGTTGCAAGCAGGGCAGACGTATATACAACGTCTGCATCTGCAAGCAATGTGTCTGTCTATACAAACACCATTTGCGTTGCAAAATGCTTGTTGGGAACACCCAAACCCTTGAACTGCACCGTGCCGATGCAGGCTATATGCTCTCGCAATCCTCAAACCAGCTTCTCCCACAGTGCATTCAATGCGGCAGCAGTATCCGCATCCATGCCCTCGTTCAGGCGGCGAGCAGCGTACCAGAGGGTAGAGCTTTCGCTCTGCACATTGGCAAGGGCGGTGTCTTGCAGCGGCAGAGCAAAGTCTGCCACCGACAGAACGTCTCCTTCCGCCGGGTCGGTGCCATCCAGCGTCTGGAAGCAGCCATACCGCTGCTCTATGGCGGTGGGGTCGTCCACGATAAACAGGGTGCTCTCGCACAGATAAAAATCAGAGTTCAGCTTGTCCTCGCTGGACTGCATCAGCCGCTGCAGGGCGGCATCCTGCGTTTCAAAGTCCAGTGCCAGCCAGATGCCCTTTACCGTGACCTTCACCTTGCCATCGCCGTTCACGTCCCCGGCAAGGGCTTCCAGCTGGGTCTCCAGCTGGCTGAGAAAGGCAATGTCTGGGTCGGTGCGGCTCACCACTGCCACAGCGTAGTCCGGCTGCACCTCAGTGACCCGGTTCCAGACAAAATACCCCACCGCCAGCAGGGCAGCAGCGATCAGCACCACATAATACCAGTGGTAGTGCCACCAGTTGGCGCGCTGCTGCGCCGGGGTCAGGGGAGGGGGCGTTTCTTGGATCAGGTCTTCGGGTTTGATATCCCGTTCGTAGCGGTAGGATGCCATGGCTGTGTCCTCGTTTCGTCTGTTTTTCAGCATCTATCATAGCACAAATTCCCGGGCAGCGGCAGACTGCCCGGGAATTTTTCATGCTTTATTTACACCCGGGTACGCAGGCACTTGAGGTCTGTGCCGGTTACGGCGTAGGCCCCGGTGCCAGCGGGCAGGAACAGGCTCTGCCCCTTGCGGATGGGCAGGCTTTCGCCGGTGGCGGTCTCGGTCAGAGTGCCCTTGCCTTCCAGCACCAGCAGGGAGGTGAAGGAGGTCTCGTCGCAGACATCCTCAAAGCCACCCTCTACGGCATCCACCGTGAAGTAATCACACTGCGCCAGATGGCCGTGGAAGTCCTGCGCTTTCGGCGGCTCCCGGAGGGTAACATCCAGTGCCTGCGGGATGTGCAGCTGCCGGGGCTTGCCATCTGCGCCCAGACGGCCGTAGTCGTAGATGCGGTAGGTGACGTTGGAGTTCTGCTGGATCTCTGCCACCACGATGCCCTTGCGGATGGCGTGCAGCGTGCCGGAGGGGATGAAGAAGCAGTCCCCCTTGTGCACCGGCACGGCGTTCAGCACATCGGTCAGGGTGTTATCCTGAATGCGGCGTTCAAACTCCTCCTTGCTGATCTCATGGGTGAAGCCGTAGTAGAGGGAGGCACCCGGCTCTGCTTCCAGCACATACCACATCTCGGTCTTGCCGTACTGGTGCTCGTGCTCCAAAGCGTATTCATTGGAGGGGTGCACCTGAATGGACAGGTCCTTTTTGGCATCAATGAGCTTGGCAAGTACGGGGAACTCACTGAACTTTTCGCAGTGGGTGCCAAGGCAGCCGGGGTGGGCGTTGATGTACTGCTGGAAGGTGGAGCCGTCCGGCAGGTAGCTGGGGCCGTCCGGGTGGCAGGACAGCATCCACGCCTCGCTCAGGGGGTGTAATTCGCTCTGGATGCCGTACTCGGTGCGCAGCTTTTCGCCGCCCCAGAGGTAGTCTTTGCAGCTGGGAGTAAGTTGAATCGTTTTCATTTTATATACCTCGAATATGCCTGAAATTGAACACAAAAAGGCGATTTTTCCGAAAGAAGGGTGCAAAAAAGCTGCCCCGTCCATTTTTCGGCAGGAACGAGGCAGCCAGTTTGCAGGGGATTATGCTTTCAACAGGGCAGCGGCAGCTTTGCCAAGGGTGTCATTGATGGCATCGGCTGCTTCTTCGGTGGGAGCAACGGCAGAGAGATACACCTTGATCTTCGGCTCAGTGCCGGAGGGGCGTACCATCAGCTTGGCACCGCCCGCCAGACGGAACTCCAACACATTGGCCTTGGGCAGTCCGGTGCCGGCGGTGTTGTAGTCCACCAAGCTTTCCACGGCCATGCCGCCGATGGCGGTGGGCGGAGTCTGCCGCAGCTGCTTCATGATGGCGTCCATGGTGTGCATTCCGCTTTCGCCCTCAAAGGCGAAGCTATGCAGGGCGTTGCGGTAGCAGCCAAACTCGGCGTACAGCTTATTGATGGCATCCAGCAGGGTCATGCCCTGCTTTGCGTACCATGCGGCGGCTTCGCACACCAGCAGGGTGGCGTTGACGGCGTCCTTGTCCCGGACGTGAGCGCCGGACAGGTAACCGTAGCTCTCCTCAAAGCCAAAGATGTAGCGGTCGGCTTCACCTGCGGCTTCCAGCAGACCGATCTGCTCGCCGATGAATTTGAAGCCGGTCAGGGTGCGGCGCAGCTCCACGCCGTACTTTGCCGCCACCGGTGTGGCCATATCGGTGGAGACGATGGTGGTCACAGCCACCGGATGCTCCGGCATGGTGCCCAGTGCCTTGCGGGTGCGGCAGATGTAGTCCAGCAGAATGATGCCCATCTCGTTGCCGGTGATGAGCCGGTAGCCGCCCTTGCCGTCGGGCACGGCGGTGCCGCAGCGGTCACAGTCCGGGTCGGTGCCCAGCAAAAGATCCGGGTGCACTTTGTCGCACAGCTCCAGACCCTTCTGCATGGCTTCCCGGATCTCCGGGTTCGGGTAGGGGCAGGTGGGGAAGTTGCCGTCCGGCTTTTCCTGCTCCGGCACCACGGTCACATGGGTGACACCCAGCTTTGCCAGCAGTTTTTTCACGCATTCCAGACCGGAGCCGTTCAGCGGAGTGTACACCAGCTTCAGGTCGGCGGTGCCAGCCCCATCGCCCACACGCTGGGCATAGACGGCATCCACAAAGTCGTCCAAGCATTTCTCGCTGCTGTATTCGATCTTGCCCTCGGCAAGGGCTGCGTCAAAGTCCGCAGGCTGTACGGCAAAGCAGTCTACTGCTTCAATGGCGGAAAGGATCTTTGCCGCCACCTCAAGGGTGATCTGGCAGCCGTCTGCGCCGTAGACCTTGTAGCCGTTGTACTTGGCGGGGTTGTGGCTGGCGGTGACGCACACACCTGCGCCGCAGCCGTAGTACCGCACCGCCCAGCTCAGCGCCGGGGTGGGCTCCAGACGGGGGTAGATGTACGCCTTGATGCCGTTGGCAGCCAGAACAGCCGCCGTTTCTTTTGCGAACACATCGCTCTTGATGCGGCTGTCGTAGCCGATGGCTACCTTTTTGGGCAGGTCAGAGTCGTTCAGGTAGTTGGCAAGACCCTGCGTTGCCTTGCGGATGTTGTAGACGTTCATCCGGTTGGTGCCTGCGCCGATCACGCCCCGCAGACCGCCGGTGCCGAATTCCAGCTCCCGGTAAAAGCGGTCGGTGATGGCATCCTCGTCCCCTGCAATGCGGTTCAGTTCATCGGCAAGGTCGGCAGGCATCCCGGACTGGGAAAGCCAGCGGTCATACTGCTGTTTTACTTTTTCTTCCATAGAATCACACTTTCTTCCAATAAGGACAGTTTCGGTGCAGACGATCATTGCACGCTGTCCTCCGTGTCAGGTTCTTCTTCCGGTTCCTCTTCCTTGCGCCCGGCTTTTTCCAGCTGAGCAAAGGCGGGGCGCATCAGGCTTGCCATGCCAAGGGCAGAACCTGCGCCGCCGATGAGCAGCCACAGGGGCAGCAGATAGACGAACCACGCAGGGGCGGCTTTTGCCAGCAGAGGAAACCACGCCAGAAAAGCCAGATTCCCCACAGTGGGCAGCAGGTTTGCAAGGGTCATGCGGCCGCTGTCTGCCAGCACCGGCAGAACGCCGGGATAGGTGAACCGTGCCAGCAGGGCAAAGCCCCAGCTGCCGCAGCAGCCCGCCAGCACCAGCAGCAAAAAGGACGCTGCCGCCAGAATGCCGGTGCTGGGGGTGTCCTGTGCGGTGGCGGTGCGCAGCCCGGTGAGGGCGGCAAAGCCTGCCAGCAAAAGCACCAGCCACAGGGCAGTAGATTGCTTAAAATCCCGCTTGAACGCCTTGAAAAAGTCGGTATGGACGGTGTAGTCCTCCTTTGCCGCCATCTTGTTCACCACCGTGAACAGCCCCAGGGTGGAGGCTCCGGCAGTGACGATGGGCAAACAGCACACCAGCCACAGAAGGTTGGCAAAAAGCAGATCGCCGATCTTCCCCATAGTGCGGTAGAAGGGGCTGTCGATGTTGGTCTTTTTCATGGCGTTTCCTTTCGGGCGGAGGTCTCAGAGGGGCGGTTTACTCGCCGATGCTCTTGAGGTACTCCAGATTTTTGTCGATGAGGGCGCACCGCTGCTTTACGCAGTCCACGCTGCGCAGCGGGTCGGCGGGGGTGTTGAAGGCGAAGTCCAGCAGTTTGTCGATGGTGGTAGAAGCTACATGGAGACGGGTATCGCTGGCTGCATAATAAATATACACGCTTCCGTCATCGTCTGCAATCGCGCCGTTGGTAAAGACCACGTTGGAGACATCGCCCACACGCTCCCAATCCCGGGGAGCGATCAGGAAGCCGGAGGGCTCCGCGATCACCTTGCTGGGGTCGTCCAGTGCGGTGACGAATACATAAATGACGTACCGCAGCCCGGCGGCGGTATTCCGCACGCCGTGGGCAATGTGCAGCCAGCCCTTTTCGGTCTTGATGGGGGTGGCACCCTCGCCGTTCTTTGCCTCGGTGATGGTGTGGTAGCGGCGGGGGCTGGTGATGATCTCCTCGTCAATGACGGCGTGGGTGATGTCCTCGCACAGACCAAAGCCTACGCCGCCGCCGGAACCGGTGTCGATGAAATCATCCATGGGGCGGGTGTAGAAGGCGTACTTGCCGTTGACAAACACCGGCAACAAATCCACATTGCGCTGCTGGGGGCTGCGCTTGGTGACAAGGTTCGGCAGACGCTCCCAAGTCTTGAGGTCTTTGGTGCGGACGATGCCTGCGGCAGCCACGGCAGCGGACAGGTCATTCACGCTGTTGTCCTTGCTCTCGGAGCAGAACACGCCGTAGATCCAGCCGTCCTCGTGCTGGGTCAGGCGCATATCGTAGACGTTGGTCTCCTCCGGGCAGGTGTCCGGCAGCAGGATGGGCTTTTCCCAGAAGTGGAAGCCCTCCACCGGGCTGTCGCTTTCTGCCACGCCAAAGAAGCTCTTGCGGTCGTTGCCCTCGATGCGCGCCACAAGGTAATACTTGCCGTTCAGCTTGATGGCACCGGAGTTGAACACGGCGTTCACGCCCAGACGCTCCATAAAGTGGGGGTTCGTCTCCGGGTTCAGGTCGAACCGCCAGCTCAGCGGGATGGATTCGCGGGTCAGCACCGGGTTTTCCCACCGGTCATAGATGCCGTTGTAGAAATCGGTCTTTTTGTTTTTGCGGGCCAGGTAGGCATCCTGCAAAGCCTTCTGGCGCAGGTATTCGGGGTGGAGTTTAAACTGTGACATCGGGATTCCTCCTTATCAGTTCCATGCACATTCTGCCGTTGTGGTAGGGGCACTTCCACGGCTCAAGGATGGGCTTGCGGCTGGACGGTTTTCCGTCTGCGTCCACCTCCCAGAACCATTCACTGCCGGGGCGTTTGTCCACCATCACGTTGCAGATGTAGTGGTAAATATCGGCGGCGGCATCGCGGTATTTTGCATCGCCGCTCTTGTTGTATTCGTTCACGAAGCCCAGCACGGACTCAGCCTGCACCCACCACACACGGGTGGTGTTCACCTTGCCGCGGTCGCACTCGTTGACCACCGAGTGGTCAATGTAAGCTTCCTTGTAGATGTGGGCGGCAAGGTCGGAGTTGATAGCGTGGATGCGCTTGGAAAGCGCTGCATCGCCCAGCAAATCGCAGCCCCAGTCGATGAGCCAGCTGGACTCGATATCGTGGCCATAGCTGTACAAATCGATGATAGAGTTGTAGTGCTGGTCAAAGAACACCAACTGCCGGTGCAGTTCCGGGCTGTAAATCTTGTGCTCGTAGATGTCAAGGATGCGGCGCAGGGCTTTTTCCACCTCCGGGTCACGGCTTGCCTGATAAAGCCCGGCGTAACCCTCGAATACATGGAGCAGGGTGTTCATGGTCTTTGCCGCCATGACACCGTTTTCCGAGAGCTTTTCGTTGCTCTCCGGCTTCCAGTCGATGGTAAAGGCCTCCAGATAGCCCTCGCTGTCGGTGCAGTGCTGCTCGATGAGATGAAAGATCTTTTTTGCGTAGGTCAGCGCAACGGGGTCTTTGGTCAGCCGGTAGTAAGCGGAAAGGGCATAGATGGCAAAGCCCTGATTGTAGGTGTGCTTGGTGGTGTCCTGCGGCTTGCCGGTGTAATCGCAACTCCAGTACACGCCGCCGTTTGCCTCGTCGTAGCAGTTTTTCAGGAAGAACTGGTAGGCGTGGCGGGCATCCTCGACAAGGTCTGCCCGGCCGATCAGCATGGCAGCCTCGGAGAAGAACCACAGAATGCGGCTGTTCAGGATGCAGCCCTTTTCGGCTTTTTTATCCAGCTTCAGGTCAAAATCCATGTAGCCGTAAAAGCCGCCGTTTTCCTCGTCCCGCAGCCCTTTCCAGAAGGGAATGATAGTTTGCAGCAGCATTTCTTCTGCTGCCTGTTTGATGGAAGACATAATACAGAACTTCCTTTCTGTACAAAGTAAAACCCTCTCGGTCACGGCTTGCGCCGTGCCAGCGCTCGGTAGGGGACGTAAAACCTCTTTTTGCAGAGATGGCGATGCGAAGCATTGACAGAGAGGGTTGCGCTTGACGCTTAGCGGATGCCCACCTCGTGATCGGTGGGGCCTGCGTTATCGTGGGTCTTGATGTAATCCACCACCTCGTCTACGGTGGTGAAGGCCAGACCGACATAGCTGTCGGCGCAGCCATAGTACAGAGCGATGCGGCCGGTGTCGGCATCCTGCAGGGTGGCGCAGGGGAAGCAGACGTTGGGCACGAAGCCGCGCTCCTCATACCACTTTTCCGGGGTCAGCAGGAAGTTGCCGCAGCGGTACAGTACCTTGCTGGGCTCGTCCTTATCCAGAATGGCACCGCCGATGGAGTAGACGAAGCCATTGCAGGTGCCGGTAACGCCGTGGTAGAACAGCAGCCAGCCCTCGCTGGTCTCAATGGGGGCAGCACCGCCGCCGATCTTCACGCTCTCCCACCAGTTGGAGCCCTTGCTCATCACATGGCGGTGACGCCCCCAGAACTCCATATCCGGGCTCTGGCTCAGGAAGATGTCACCAAAGGGGGTGTGGCCGCTGTCAGACGGGCGGCTCAGCAGGGTGTACATCCCGTTGATCTTGCGGGGGAAGAGCACCGCATTCCGGTTGAAGGGAATGAACGGATTCTCGATGCGGACAAAGGTCTTGAAATCGGTGGTCTTGGCAATGCCGATGGACGCACCGTAGAAATCCTGACACCAGATGATGTAGTAGGTGTCCTCGACTTTCACCAGACGGGGGTCGTAGGCATACACCGGCATGAATGGCTCACCCTTCTCGTTGACGAAGGGAATCTTGTCCTTGTCGAAGGTCCAGTGGATGGCGTCCTCGCTGTGGCCCAGATAGATGTAGGGCACACCGTTGACCTGCTCGCCGCGGAACACGCCAATGAACTTGCCCTCGTACGGCACGACCGCACTGTTGAAGATGCGGGCCACGCCCTCCACCGGGTTGCGGTCGATGATGGGGTTCTCGCTGTACCGCCACACCGGGCCGGTGGCATCGGCGGGCTTTTCCTGCCAAGGAATGTTGGGCAGGGCGTCGCAGAACATTTTTACGTTGCTCATAATCAAAAACTCCTGTAATAGAAGGTTGTTGTTCTTTTCTGCCACACTCTCCCGGCTCCCTGCACAGAAGCCGGGAGAAGCAGCAGATGATGAAGGAGAAAAAGTGGATAGCGATTTTAGCCTTTCACCGCACCGGCAGCCATGCCGCTGTAGATTTGATCCTGACACAGCAGGAACACGATGAGGGCGGGGATGATGGTGATGATGACACCGGCGCAGATGTAGTTGTACTGGTTGCCCATGGGGCCGGAGAACACATACAGCGAGGTGGCCACCACCTGATACTTGGTCTTATCCTGCAGGTACAGGTTTGCCATGTAGTATTCGTTGTAGGTGGACACACCCTTCAGGATGGCGCTGGTGACGATGGCGGGCTTGAGCAGGGGCAGCAGGATCTTGAAGAACACACCAAAGTAGGTGCAGCCATCCAGAATGGCGCTTTCGTCCAGCGTGGGGGAAAGGTTCTCGAAGAACTGCAGGAAGATATAGATGGTGATAACGTCCGTGCCCATCATCAGGATGATGTAGCCGGGCATGGAGTTCACCAGATGCAGAGCCGTCATGATCTGGTACACCGTGACCTGCGAGGCGATGCCGGGGATCAGGGTGGCGATGGTGAACAGGTTGCGGATCAGCTTGTTGCCGGGAAACTTGAACCGGTTCAGCACATAAGCCAGCATGGCACTGATCATAATGCTGCCCGCCAACACGCAGATCAGGATGATAAAGCTGTTCAGGAACGCCTCGCCCATGTTGGCCTTGTTCCATGCTGTGATGAAGTTATCGAAGTTGAGCCAGCTCTTGGGCGGGGTGATAACGTTGGTGTTGGCGTACTCTTCCTCACTTTTGAAGGCGGTGAAGATGCAGGATACGATGGGCACCAGTGCCACAAAGGCAGCGAAGATGAGCAGCGCATATTTGCAAATGTTGATCAGAACACGTTTGGTCTTGATCGCAGTGGTTTCGTTCATACGTTCTGCCTCACTTTCACTTGGTTACGCCGCTGCTGCGGTTTTCCAGCCATTTTTCCACAGCCTTCTGGGCGTAGGTGACGATCACGATGAGCAGCAGCAGAACCACAGCCATGGCGGATGCAAGACCCACCTTCTGGTCGGTATGGGCGATCTTATCCATGACCACGAAGTAGGTGGAGGTGTTGAAGCCGCCGCCGGTGACAACATAGGGCATCTCGAAGGCGGACAGTGCGCCGGACACCGAGATGATGAGGTTCAGCACCACGATGGTGCTGATGGAGGGCAGGATGATGTCCTTGAAGCGGTGCCATGCGTTGGCACCGTCGATCTCAGCAGCCTCGTACAGCACGGGGTCCACAGAAGCGATAGCACCGATGAACATGACGATGTTCTGGCCGATGTATTTCCAGATGGAGCAGGCCACCAGCACGACGTTGTTGATGGACTCATCCCGGAGCCAGAAGGGCAGCTTATCTACGTTGAAGCCCACCCAGCTCAGCAGGGTATCCAGCACAAAGCCGTGGGTGAAGAAGAACTTGAAGATGAAGCCCACCGAGATGCCGCAGATGAGGCAGGGAAAGTACAGTGCACCACGGAAGAACTTGCTGCCCTTGCACTTGAAGCTCAGGATGGTGGCAAACAGCAGCGCCAGCGCCATCTGCACCACGGAGCCTACCATGTAGTAAAGGCTCAGGCTCAGAGCGTGGAAGCAGTCTTTGCGGGTAAAGACCGAGATGTAGTTCTGCAGACCCACAAAGGTACGTCTGCCGATGTACTTCATTTTGAAGAAGCTGAACTCCACCATTTTGAAGAAGGGCAGATAGGTAAACATGAACAGCAGCACCAGCGGAACGAACAGGAACACCAGCGTGACGATGAGCTGCTGGCCACGCATACTGTGAAAGTATTCGCTGAAGCTCTTGCGCTTTTTAGGCGCGGATACGGTTGCGGAAGATGCCATGTAAAAGACCTCCTTTCACCAAAAGCAGGGCGGACACGGGCCCGCCCTGCTGATTTATAATGATAGATCGCTTACTGCGGTGCGCAAGCATCCACAGCTGCGTCCCATGCGGCGTTCCAGTCGGCCACGATGTCGTCCAGAGTCTCGTCGCCGTTGATGCCAGCCTCCACCACACGCATGACGTGGGTCTGGTCGGCATTCAGCATCAGCTCAGCCTCCTGCTGCACCTCGGTGGCAAGGTCTGCCAGCTCTGCGGGGGCGGGGGCATCCTCGACCAGGTCGATGCCGTCAAATGCCTTCAGGGTATCGGGGTATTCCTGGCTCTTCAGCACCGGCACACCGCCCTGATCATAAGCAAAGTTGGAGCTTTCGGTCAGCCACTTGATGTAGAGCATGGCAGCCAGCTTTTTGTCATCGGTGGTGTTCTTGTTCACACCGTAGCAGTAATCTGCACCTGCGCTGGCGTACTGGGTACCCTTGACGGTGATGGGGAACGGCATATAGCCAATGTCGTCGGCGTGGTCACCGGCGGCCTGCATCTGCACGATGGCCCAGCTGCCCAGAACCATGGCACCGATCTGGCCGTTATTGATGCGGGGCTTGGAGCCCTCCCAGTCGGTGGTGGTGGGGTCGGCCTCGGTCAGACCGCGCTTCACTGCTTCGTACAGGATGTAGTACACAGCGTAGGGACCCATATCGTCCGCACCCAGAATGCCCTTCTGGAACGGATCCTTGGTCTGGGGCATGGTAATGTTCATCCAGTCCGGGTCACCGGTTGCGCCGCCGCTGGTGTAAGCATCCCATGCGGTCATGGTCCAGCCGGCGGCGTAGTTGGTGTACAGGGGATCAATGGAAGGATCGTAGTCCTTGATCTTCTGCAGGTCATCCAGGAACTCGTCCGGGGTCTTGGGCAGGGTGGTGATGCCGGCAGCCTCAAAAACCTTCTTGTTGTAGATGATGCCCTGTGCATTGCCGGTGGAGGGGATGCCGTACACGCTGCCGTTATAAGCGCGGTTGGAAGCGAAGTTGTAATCGTTCTCAATGTCGCTCAGTGCGCACAGAGGCTCAAAGTAGTCGCCCAACTCGGTCAGGGGGATGTTGGTGGGGATCATGCACAGATCACCCCAGTCGTTGGAAGTCAGACGGGTGGTCATGTCGTTGGCATAGTCGGTGATGCCCTCGTACTTGATGGTGATGTTGGGATACAGCTTCTGGAATGCGGCAACGTAGCCGTCAAAGGTGCCGTCATCGATGAGGTCGGTACGGTGGCTGATGATCTTCAGGTCAGCCTTCAGGTCGGTGTTGTCGGTGCCCACGGTCAGCTCATTGTAAGCCTTTGCACCGTCTGCGCTGGCAGCGGAACCAGCGGTGCTGCCGGTGGAGCCGGCGGTAGAAGTGCTGCTGCCGCCGCAGGCGGCAAGAGCAGAGGCTGCGGCCAACACACCAGTGACCTTCAGGAAATTGCGGCGATTGATCTTACGCATAGGGATATCCTCCTTCTTTTTGTGGAACCCTTTTCCGTTTTGCGAAAGCTAAATTTAGCTTTGATTAGCTAACTGTTATCCTTCGCTTTCTGTGGTTTAAGTATATTCCTTTTGAGATTCACTGTCAATATTACCAAAAAGATTCGGTGTTTTGGTGGCAATTCGGCAATTTTCTTGTGAAAACTGACCTGTAAATCCGGGATACATCACGGATTTTGAACTTAAAATAATAATTTAATTAACTTTTTACAATAAAATTAACTTAAAGATCGCTTAGCCTAAGGCTGATTTTGCACTTTTTAACTGGCTTTTCATTGACGAAACGACTAAAAACTGCTATGCTAACCATAAAGTTAACCGGAACGTTATTTACCTCATTCTAAAATGAAAGAAGAAAGCTGGTCAGGAACATGGCAAAAGCAGTACGCATGGCCGATATCGCGCAGCGGCTGGGCATCAGCACCGTGTCCGTCTCCAAGGGTCTGGCAGGCAAAGAAGGCGTCAGCGCCGAGATGCGGGCAAAGATCCTTGCCGTTGCCGAGGAGATGGGCTATCAGCCCCCTGCCCGGGCGCATACACAGCCCGGCGGCGAGAGCATCGGTATTCTGGTGGCAGATCGTTTTTTCAACGAGAACGCCTTTTATTCCAATCTGTACCGGGCGGTGCTTAAATGCGCCGCCGAGCAGGACATCTCGGTGCTGATGGAGATCGTTCTGCCGCAGGCAGAAAAAAGCTGCAATATGCCCTCCTTCCTTGTAAACCGCAAGGTGGACGGCCTCATCTTTATGGGCGAGATCAGCCGCCGCTACCTTGCCACAGCGGTGCAGACGGGCGTGCCCTTTATGCTGCTGGATTTTTACGATGATGCCATTGCCGCCGACTGCGTGCTCAGCGATAACACCAGCGGCAGCTATATGATGACCGAGCATCTCATCTCCACCGGGCGGCGGAACATCGGTTTTGTGGGCAGTGTGCTGTCCACCAGCTCCATCATGGACCGCTATCTGGGTTATGTCAAAGCCCTGCTCCGCGCCGGGCTGCCCATCCGGGACGACTGGCGGCTGGAGGATCGGGACGACCGAGGGCTCTTTATTCCGTTCACCCTGCCTCACGAGATGCCGGAAGCCTTTGTCTGCAACTGCGACGAGGTGGCCTACAATCTGGTGGAGACCCTCAAGCGCAACGGCTACCGTGTGCCGCAGGATGTGGCAGTGACCGGCTACGATGACTACCGCTATTCCACCATCTGCAGCCCCCAGCTGACCAGCTACCGGGTGGACTTGGACGGCATGGCAAAAACGGTGGTGGCGCAGCTGCGCCGCAAAATGGCGCATAAGCCTGCCGTTGCCCCCACCGTCATCGTGCCCGGCGGCTTTGTAAGAAGAGAATCTACCTGATAAAAAAGGGGTTGCTGCACAAACCTTCGTGCAGCAACCCTTTTACTATGGTACTATTTTGAATGGCCGCCGCTTTGCTCTGGCCATCTTCAGTGGAAAATATAGTTTGTATTTTGGGATACCGGAGCGTCTGCGGACGCTCCGGTATCCCGTTTTCACTTTTAGAGGATCGTTTTCAAAAAGGCAGTCAGAACCTTTGCCGCCTGCCGGTGGCTTTCTGCGCCGGGGTGCTGCCGGGCACCTACCGTTTCCGGTGTGGTGTTGGGCAGCTCCAGCAGATAAACAGAGTTGTCTCCGGTAATGGCTTTGTACTGCTCCGCGCCCTGTCGCAGCACCGGCAGCAGCTCACTGCCCAGCATCCCGATGCACCACACCAGCTTTGCCCCGGGGTTCTTTGCCCGGAGCAGGGTCAGAAAATGCTGCACACCGTTTGCCACCTTTTGGGCGTCCGCAGGATGGAAGTCTCCGTTGGAGAGCCGCCGCAGCTGGTGGGGCTTGCCGGTGGCAGGGTCTGTCCATGGCGGGTTATCGAATGCGCCGGTGTCGTTGGTGCCTAGATTGACGATGACGGCATCCGGCTGCCATGCGGCAAAATCGTTTTCCTGCTGTGCACCAAGGGCGGCGTTACGCTGTCCCATGGCTACGCCGCACACCCGGGTGTAGTAGGGCGGCAGGATGTGGCGCACGTCGTTGTCCCATCCAGACACGATGCCCCAGCCGCTTTGCGAGATGCAGCGGTATTCGGCACCCAGCGCATCGGCAGTCAGGCGACCGTAGTGGTTTTCTGCCGAGAAAAAGGCTCCCACCCAGTCCTCCTCCGGTTTGGCTCCGATGGCACCCTCTCCGCTGGTGATGCTGTCCCCCACAAATTCCAGCCGATAAACCGGCTCCGGCAGGGGCAGAAATTCGCCGTCTGCATATTCCAGCCCGGTGATCTGCAGCAGGTGCGCCGGGTCATCGTGCATGGCCTGCACATCCTTCAGCAGCCGGACGTGCTTCGCCTTGCCCGGCGTCATGCCCCGGAACAGGCACACCCGGCTTTTGCCGGGGTTCACGGCAAACCGTGCCACCCATGCGCCATTCAGTTCCACGCTGACCCACGGCTCTACCACTTCATAATCGGCGAAAAGATCCACCCACAGCTCACTGCCGGTAAATTCCAGTTCTATGCCGCTGGCTGTCCAGAACAGGGTCAGCGGGTCACGCCCGGTGTGCCGCCCCAGTGCCCGCACCTGCGGCAGTTGGGTCAGCGCTGCGGTTGTAAGTTGCTCCATTTTCCGTTCCCTCCCGTTGGTTTTGCCCGAAGCATAGCAGATTCCACCCAAAATCGCAAGCTAAATCTGTAAGCTAAATAAAACCTAAAATTTAGTTTAGCCTTTGCACCTCCCGGTGTAGGGGCTTTTTTCGGGTCAGGTTGACCAGTGCTTTGCCCCTCTCCTTGTGCCATACGCTGAAAATGAAGCAGCATATTGACCGAATTGCCAAAACTGCACTATACTTATTGTGCAATCTGACGTTGATTTTTGAAAAAAGACGAGGAAAATGTCATGGAGCACGAACACAACTTTTACGGGGTGAACTTTGCACCCTTTCCCCACAGAGGCGTGTTGAGCAGCGAGAACGCCCACCGCAGTATGGCAACTATGGTGGAAGCTACCGCCGCCAACTGGGTCATTCTGTCGCCCTCTGGAATACAATCTGACCCTTATAGTGAGGAAATCAACTGGAACACTAATGCCACCCCCACAGACGAGGAGCTATGCGGTGCCATCCGCTTTGCCAAGCAGTTGGGCTTGCAGGTGGCGTTGAAGCCTACCGTCAACTGCGCCAACGGCGTGTGGCGGGCGCGCATCAGCTTTTTTGACCACGATGTGCCCTGCGAGACCCAGTGGGGCAGATGGTTTGCCAGCTACACCGCCTTCCAGACCCACTACGCTGCTCTTGCCGAAGCCGAAGGCTGCGGGCTGTTCCTGACCGGGTGCGAAATGACCATGACCGAGCACCGGGAAGCAGAGTGGCGTGCTCTCATTGCCGCTGTGCGGCAGCAATATCACGGACCGGTGAGCTATAACTGCGATAAATACGGCGAGGACCATGTGAACTGGTGGGATGCGGTAGACTGCATCGCTTCCAGCGGCTACTACCCCCTGAAGGACTGGGAAAACCAGCTGGACCGCATCGAGGCAGTGAGCAAAAAATACAAAAAGCCCGTCCTCTTCAGCGAGGCAGGCTGCATGAACATCACCGGTTCTTCTGCCGTGCCCAACAACTGGGAGCTGAAGGGAACACGGAACGATCTGGAACAGGCCGATTGGTATAGTGCCATGTTTTCCGCCTGCGCCAAGCGTCCGTGGGTCATGGGCTTTGGCGTGTGGGACTGGCCTGCTGACTCCGGAACCGCCAGCGCCTATGCCGTGTCCGGACGTCCAGCAGCAAAAATTATCCATAGTGCATATCAGGGAGAAGTTTTAGAATGAACACGTCCAATTTTGCTCGCTTGAAAGAACTGCTTCGCCGTGCAGCAGCAGGGCAGGAACTGACCCTCGGTTTTCTGGGCGGTTCCATCACGCAGGGCAGCCTTTCCACCCAGCCCGGCAACGCCTATGCGTTCCGGGTGTACCAGTGGTTCGTGGATACCTTTCCGCAGTCGAAGTTCCACTACGTCAACGGCGGCATCGGCGGCACAGATTCTCTGTACGGCGTTGCCCGTGCCGTGACCGATGTGCTGATGTACCAGCCAGATTTCGTAGTGGTGGATTTCAGCGTCAACGATCTGGAAGTTCCCTTCCGGCAGGAGACTTACGAGGGTGTTGTCCGCAAGCTGCTTGCATGGCCCTCCCACCCGGCGGTGGTACTGTTGAATAACGTATACTACGATACCGGAGCCACCGCACAGGACGAGCACAACGCCGTGGGCGACCACTACGGCGTGCCACATGTCAGCATCCGGGACAGCATTTACAAGGATCTGCGTGCCGGTAAGTATGCCAGCCGCACCCTGCTCAGCCCTGATGGACTGCACCCAAACGATTACGGTCACGGTCTGGTGGCGGGGGAGATCATCAAGCTGCTGGAGGCGGTCAACGCCCACCGGGAAGAACCGGAGCAGGAGCCTGCCTTCCCGGCACCGCTCACCGCCAACGCCTACGAAAACGCCCGGCGGCTGACCATCCGGGAACTCTCCCCCAAGTTGGAGGGCTTCCGGGCAGACCCGGAGGAAAAGCTGGGGCATCTGGACCACTGGAAAAACGGCTGGGTGGGCCAGAAGCCCGGCGACAAAATCACCTTTGAAGTGGATGCCTCCTGCATTGCAGTGCAGTACCGCAAGACCATCCGCCGCCCGGCGCTGCGGGCACAGCTGGTGCTGGACGGCGACACCGCCCACGCCGCTGTGCTGGACGGTAACTTCGATGAGGACTGGGGCGATTGCCTGTATTTGCAGCCCATCCTCCACCATGGCGAGCAGAAGACCCATACCGTGGAGATCACCATTCTGCCCACGGAAGAAACCGCTCCCACGGAGTTCTACCTCATGGCACTGATCACGGCGTGAGGGTGAATGCTCCTTCCAGACTTGATTTTGGTGTGCGGCCACTCAAACCAATGCCGTCAAGCCGGTGGGGGGATAGAGCGATTTTGTTTGTCGGAGAGTAGGTGCACGGTTTCTGCACGGATTTTGCACGGTTTCAAACCGTGCAGAGGGGACTTCTCGGTGCAAAATCCGACAAAGGATGCAGAAGTTACCGGGTGAAAAATCACGTTGTTTTGATTAAAAACTACGATGACTCGAAACTTCCATGAAATGAGGCGAACCGGCGGCTTGCTCTCTTAATCAGTGGGCCCAGGGTTCGAGTCCCTGGAGGTGCACCACAACAACAAAATCCGAACTTTTTTCCAATAGGAGAAGGGTTCGGATTTTTTGTTTTCTTTGGAAAACAAAATGAATCCCTTGCTTCCATCGAAAAACGTCCTAGACCTTATCACAAAAAAGCACGACAGACCACGGTAAGAGTGCCGTAAGGCAGAAAGGACACGAATATGAAGTACGATGAAAGAACCTGCAAATTCAACATGGGCACCGGATGCGTGAAACTGCTGCTCCGGGATGGGAGAAAAATTTCCATTGACTGTACCGGGGTTGAGGATGCACTGGATGTGACCATGGCGCAGCAGACGGAACTGGACTACCTTATCTACAATGACCCACTGGGCTATGCGGATTTGATTCTGAACGGCGACCCGAAGGAATATTTGAAGAATGTGGCTGGAAGCCATGGGCTAGAAGATTAAGGGCAAAACAAAAAACAGGGTGCGCCCCTGAATAGGACGCACCCTGCCAAAAGCCACAGACAACAGCGATATGTACAGCAGGGCGTTCCCCGTCGGGAACGCTCTGTTTTTCTTTGCTGGTGGTGTGATGAGCTTGTTCCGCCTGCCACGCGGCAAACTCCATCTGGCCTTCCTCGCTGTTCCAGCAGGCAAGGATGGCCGGGTAGAATGCCCGCGCCAGACGGTCAATGACTTCATCGGGATAAGGGGAAGTATTTGTGGACTTTTTCTTTTTGTTCAAACGCACGCTCCTTTGATCGTCCTACCGTGGCAAAGTCGGGCGAGAAAATCAAAGTTCCAATTTTTATCAGGCGCAAGGGCGCGGAAGTTTTCCACCCTGCACTTGCGGCTGGTGGCTCATTGATGGCTTACAAGTGCCTGTCGTTATGCGATTTCTTTATCGTTCAGCATTTCTTCAAACTGTGCCATATACGCTTTGTGCTGCTTGAGGATTTTTAGCGTTTCAGTTTTGGCGTAGGAATCGTCCGGTAGCTTAGGCAAGTATCTCATCAAAAAATCAAAGTCCTGCTGAATCCGCCGGACAGCGACTTCCAGCGCTGAGTAGTTGATTCCAGAGTAGTGTGAGTAGCTCGACTGCGGAGCCGAACGGTCTTCTGGGTGCAGAATCTCGTGCACGATTTGCTTGCGGTTCGGAAAATCAGCTCTGGCGAGGCGGTGCATATCGGCATCACGGACTTTGAACTGCCCGGATAGGATTTTCTCCTGCATACCGGGTATCATCTGTTCCATGATCTCCACGCCGCGCATGAACTTTTCGGAACGGACAACGTAGGATTCGCTGACGTTGTTCCGCTCGGCGATCTGCTTGCGGATGCTCGCCTCCGCAGAGGTGAGAGGAATTGTGTCAATTTGACACAATTCCTCCTGTGCGGTTTTCTTGGCAGCAGCCGTATACTGGTTGTTACCGTTTCCACCGGGCTTCCGATGCTCCACACTGTACTGCTTTCCAATGAGGAACTTCTTCTGCTCCGGCGTGAGGTTGCGCCGCCCCAGTTGATTTTTGCAGATCCAAGCGAGGGCTTCTTCTCTGCTTTCAAACGGGAGCGGCATGGTGGAGAAAGAGATTTCGGGATGTTCCTGAACGATTTCATAACGGTTGTGACCATCAACAAGGGTATTACCCCAGACAATCAAAGGAGAAATCAGCTTGCCCTCTTTGAGGATGTTTTCTTCAAGCTGCTTAAATTCATCATCGGTCAGCGGCGGAATCTGGGACTGGAACTCCGGGTCGATTTTCAGATTGATCATACGCACACTCCTTTATCTCTCCTGCTGCGCCTGATCTTCCTCCCGGAAAAAGGACGCAACATTCTGCTTTGCGGTTTTCAGCTTGAGCAGTTCTTCTTTGGTTTCCTTGTACTGCTCGTAGAACTTTGCCTTTTCGGATGCCAGCTGCGCGTACTCGGCTTCCAGCTTTTTCGGGCTGGGCAGCTTGGTGAGGTCGTTTGCCTTGAAATAGGCTGCTGCCGCCCGGTACGCTGTCAACTCTGCACGGTGCTGCTCCTCAAAGGCCGCGGGTCGATTAGCGGCCTTTAACTGCTGTACGATACCCTTGGCGCTGGTATAGGCTGCGACATGATAGCGCAGCTCTTTGTTGGTTTTCATGGGGCCTTCGAGGTCTTTCACCACCGCCAGCGAATCGTGATACTTGGCTTCCAGTTCGGCGATGCGCTGGTTCAGGGCGTCCTCATCGGTCAAGCCCTTTTCTTGCAGAAGCAGCAGGGTCTGCGCCATGGCTTTGAGATTGAACTTTTTCGCCCAACGCTCATAGCCTGCGCCCTTACCCTCGGCCAGCTTTGCCTGAATGTCGATCAGCTTTCCAATCTTGTCGGGTTTCAGTGTAACCGTGCGCTTGCGCTCGGCGTTTGCCTGCAATGCGGTAAGCACTGCTTCCTTGTCGAACTTGTCACCGAGATGTTTCGCTCGGATGAACTTCGTTCTGCCGGAAGGTAGATAACTAAATTGTCCACGACTTTCCTTGACGGTGATGCCGTACTGCCGCATGAGCTTGTCAGAAAAATCTTCAAAATTCGTGGAATGGTACAGCACAGACGAGATTTGTTTCCGCAAAATATCTTTCACGGTTTCAAACTTCTTCTGCTTGGGCTTCTGTCCAGCTGCGGTAAGGGCTGCGTTCGCACGGTCAAGTTTCATTTGTCCGCGTCGCCTTGTCCAATACTCGGCCTCGCTCACGCGCTCTTTCGAGCCGTTGAGTAGGTCAATCTGGTACAGTCCAGCACTCTCACACATTTCCATGACCTCGACACGCAGGTGCCGCATGGTCTGGGCGGTGCTGGAGTGCTTCATACCCTCGCACCAGTCGCGGGACTTCTGCATATAAGGCTTGCGTTCCACCTCGCGTGTTCGGATGCTGCCAATCGCGATGTGAACATGGATATTTCCCGAATGGTTGTGTCCATCCGGGTGCGTACATACGATAGCAGGATGACCGGGGAAGTTTTCTTCGCAGAATTTCAGGCCAAGCGCCTGCGCCTTTTCCATAGTCAATCCGTTGTCGACTGCATCGCGTGGGTCAAAGCTGATGATATATTGATGGCTCTTAATATCATCACGCTGGGTGTTCTTGCCGTACTTGCGGTTTGCCTGCAAACAAGCCGTTGCAAACGAGAAATCGCCACACTCAAGCGTATCGAGGATGTACGATTCTCGCAGCTTCGGTCTGCCTTGTTCATCCAGAAGTTGCTTTCCGGTGAACTCGTCATGCTGGTAAACCAGATAGACTTCAATGGCGGAGTAGTCCGAGTTTTTAGAGCTGATATGCTTGAGCGTTGCCATACAGTTCACCTAGAACTTTCTCGGCGTTCAGCCGGAACGCAGTCAGGTCTGCAAGTTCGTCAAGAATTTTCGCTCGTATCTGCTCGGTGTCTGCACCGCCAGAATTGAAGTGCCTTGCAAGTTGGTTCAGGTTTCCGCCCACCTTGCTGCACTGAGCAAGCAGCGTGGAAACAGCGGTCAGTGTTTCTTCTCCGCTGTTCGCAACGATAATCTTTTTCTCAATTTTTACGTTGTGAAGTGCGCGGCGAATGAGAGTGGAGAGGGAGAGATTTAAGAGTTTTGCGGTATGTTCGAGTTCCATTTTTTCGATTTCCGTTACTCGAAACTTGATGAAGTGCGTTTTGTTGTTCGGCGTGTCGTGGTGCTGGGTCGTGCTGGGGGATGCGATGTTTTTCTTCTTCTGCATTGTACCTCCTGTTCGTTCGATAACTCCTCGGTGAAGTTATGGAAACACGACACGCCGTTGCTGTTCGCGCTGCAGGGCGCGAACTATGAGCAGGGTTTGGGGCAGGCACGCCCCAACAAGATCACTTTGAAAACTCGCAAGAGTTTGAAAAGTGAAGTCCCGGTGGAACACAAAATTTTCAAGAATTGAAAATTTGTGGCCACGGGACGGTTCTTGCCCTCCACCGCTGCGCTCAAAACGCTCTATCAACAAATGTTTCCGAATTGTTAAGGTGCAAAAAATAAGTAGAGGGATTCTGCTCATGTATGTGAATCACCGTTTGCTCCGAACGAAGTTCCTGCCCCTGTTTGTGCAGCAGCGTTGACGAAAAGTCGGTATCACGTTCGGACAGCTCATGAAATTGTCAAGGTGCGTTTCCCGTAAAAGAAAAATACCGCCCATGCAGCATAGCGATGGATTTTGTCGGGTGAAGTAAGCGGCAAAATGAATCGGGTGTGTTGCGGGGCGGTAAAAATCTTCATGGAGAATAAACCCTCAACGTGCAGTCATTCGTGGCTAACACGGCGGGATTTGCGATAGAGAGTATCATGGATTGTGCGGTGTGTCAAGATGTTTTTGCAAAATTTATTGAGGTAAAGTGGTGAAAGTATGACACATTATAAAAACACACCAGTTCGGTATGGCAAGGACGGGCGTGTTCTCTTAGGAGAAGAACATGTAGAAGGTATGCATGGTATGGTTTAGGAGAAAAGTTGGAAAATATCAAAGGATTTCGAGGAGGGGTGCTTTTAATTCAGGTGCCGCCAGAGGGTAGACCGGCTGATGCCCAGCTGTTTGGCGGCAAGGGTCTGATTGCCGCCGCAGTCGGAGAGAGTCTGGTTGATGGCAGCAGAGATGATCTGTTCCAGCGTTTTTCCGGAGAAGGGATTCTCCGCTGAGGGGGCGGCCTCCGCATGATGGAGCGTCCGCTCCTTCAGGAGCACTTCGGTCACGGAGTCGTTCAGGATATAGGAAGAGGACGCCAGTGCCGCCAGCTCGCTCAGCACCGCCTTGAACTCGGTGAAGTTGTCCGGCCAGCTGTAATGGATCAGCTGATCCATGGCATTGGGCGCCAGGCCGATGATCTGCTTGCCCAGGGAGTCGTTCAGGCTGTTCAGATAGAGGTTGGCCAGCGACGGGATCTCGTCGGCACGGGAGCGCAGCGGGATGACCGACAGCCCGACGCAGCCCATCTCGGCGGAAAAGCTCTGGATGGCGGGAGGTGGGACGTTCTGCGGGGAAACGATGCAGGAGAAGATCAGGAACACCCGTGTTTTCAGCGAGATCTGGTTGGAGTAATAGAGCAGTTCCTGCAGATTGCGGTAGGCCAGCTTGCCGATATCCTGAAAATAAAGGGTGATGTGGTTTTCCAGCAGGGGAGAGGAAGGGGAGTTGAACAGGAACTCCCAGCCCTTTTCGTTCAGGGTGGTGCAGTTGATGACCACAAAGGGATTCTGATTGTAGGGGCTGTTCAGGTACAGCGCCTTGGCAATCTGCTGCTTGCCGGTGCCCGGCTCGCCCAGGATCAGCACCGGCTGAGCCGTGGCCGCCAGCGCCGAGAGCCGCTTTTCCAGCGGACGGATGGCACCGCTGATGCTCAGAAAGCTATCCTGGAACAGGTGCTGCACCTCGTTGTGCTCATACAGGTAAATGCCCGCGTTGATGGACTTGCGGGAGAGGATGGTCTGGGTATAGCAGAACACATAGAACGGCTCATTGGCAAAGGTCATGGCCTGCGCGGTGACCCGCAGGTAGGTCAGCTCATCGGTGTACAGGAACTGCCGCACTGCCCCGGAACCAAGATCGCCGATGCGCTGGACGAAATAATCCCGGATCTTTTCCGGGACGGAGTCCTCGGTGGTATAGCACAGTTCCTTCTGGCGGTTGAACACCAGAACGTTCCCCCGGGACTGCCGCACGGCGTTCTGCAGAAACGCGATCTTCCGGCGCATCCGGCGGTATTCTTTGGCGATATCCACCGCGTGCTCAAAGGCGGCGTGCAGGCTTTCTGCGCCGCTGGTGATGAGAAAGGCGCTGTATCCCAGCTCCCGGGCGACGCTGTGGGTGACATTGTCGCAGATGACCATGCTGTAGCCGCCCAGCTTCAGCCGCTCCAGCGCCGAGCGCACCTCGGCCTCACTGTGAACGGTGACGATGTCCGTGTTGAAGCGCAGCAGGTCACACAGCGTATGGGCCGGCCCCGTGATGCTGGGAAAGCCCACGATGGCATACAGACTGTTGTAGTTCTCGGCCATTTTGATGGCGCGCAGGATGTCGTAAACCGAAAAGGTGATCTCGACCACCGGCAGGGTCGTTTCTTTCTTCAGCAGTTCTGCGGTGCCGCCGCGGGAGATCACAACGTCGTAATTCTCTTTGGAAAGGCGCTGCGCGATCTTGACGCCCTCCTCCAGGTCGCCGGTGTACGCTTCAAAGCGCACCGCGGGAAACTCTTCCCGCGCCACGCGCTCCATGGCGGCACGGATGCTCTCAAAGGGCGCGATCCCTAAAATGCGAATCTCTTCCAAGCAGATCCCTCCTCACGATGGGAAAAAACAGCAGATTTGCCCAATGCGTTCCAAAACGGAACGAGATGGGAGCTTTCCGAATAAAATTGTAACATAATGCAACGATGCACGCCAGACGGAAAAGCGGAAACGTTCTAAAATGAAACGATTTTGGCGAACAAAATTTGACAAAAAATAAAAATCGTTTCATAATGACACAAACAGAAATTGAGAACCGCCCGGCTTTTGGCTATAATAGGGCCACCGAAGCAAAGAAAAGGCAAGCAAAAGAGAGCGGTGAATCAGCAATGTTTACACTTTTGATATTGGCAGATGACTTTACGGGAGCGCTGGACACCGGAGTGCAGATCTCGAAGACCGGTGCCAGAACGGTGGTGCTGACCGATCCCCATGCAGACCTTGAACGCTTTGCCGATGAAACGGAAGTCTTGGTGATCGATGCGGAAACGCGCCACATCCCCCCGCAGCAGGCAAAGGCGTGCGTGGCCTCCATCGCCCGGCGGGCATTCGCCATGAAGGTGCCCTGCATTTATAAAAAGACAGACTCCGCGCTCCGGGGCAACATCGGAGCCGAGCTGGAAGCGGTGGCGGAGGAAAGCCCGGACGGGCAGCTGTTCTTCGTACCGGCCTTCCCCCAGATGAACCGGACCACGGAGCATGGGCAGCAGCTCATTGAAGGAATGCCGGTAGCCCAGAGCGTGTTCGGGCAGGATCCCTTCGAGCCGGTGCGGAACTCCGATGTGGCAGCCATCATTGCAGAGCAGAGCGGGCTGCCCACCGTTACGGCGGAGCCGGGAGAACCCATCCGGCTGAAAGGCCCGGGCATCCAGATCTGCGATGCAAAGTCGGTGGAAGACATCCGCAGGACCGGCGAAGTGCTCCGGCAGAACGGAAAGCTGAGGGCGCTGGCCGGATGCGCAGGCTTCGCGGCCATCCTGCCCGGTCTGCTGGGTCTGGAACGGACCGGGGCAGCCCGGCAGCCCCGGTTGGACAAGCGGCTGCTGGTGATCTGCGGAAGCGTGAATCCCATCACCCTCTCCCAGCTGGACGAAGCCGAACAGAACGGCTTCCTCCGCCTGCGGCTGACCCCGGAAGAGAAGCTGGAGGATCACTACTGGGAGACCCCGGCGGGCAGAGAAAAGCTGAAAGCCATGGCCGAGGCGGTGAGCCGGAGTGACTGCATCATCATCGATACCAACGATGCCGACGGGAACCGCTCCACACGGCGGTACGCCGAACAGCGGCAGATGAAGGTGGAAGAGATGCGGCAGCGCATCGCGGACTCCATCGGCCGGACGGCAAAATACCTGATCGAAGCGGATGGGCCGGGAGCGGGCGGCACCTGCCGCACCCTGATGATCACGGGCGGCGATGTGCTGATCCAGACCATGGGCGAACTTGGCGTGGCGGAGCTTCATCCCATCTGTGAGATGGATCCGGGCGTTGTCCTTTCCAGCTTTACCTGCAGGGGACAAAAACGATATGTACTTTCCAAGTCCGGAGGGTTTGGCCCCAGCGACCAGCTCCTGCGGATCCTGAACAAACTGAATCGAACCATCGAGGAATGAACCAAAGCAAGGAGGACAAGACAATGCTGAAGCAGTACACATTGAGAATGCCGGGTGCGGTGTTCGGAGGCGAGAACAGCCTGGACAATCTGACCAACCTGGTCAAGGACACCGCAAAGGTGGCCGTGTTCACCGATAAGGGCATCGAAGCCACCGGTCTGGCGGATCTGGTCACGGCGAAGATCGGGCAGGCCGGCAAAGAATATGTCGTGTTCGATGAGCTGCCCGCAGAACCTTCCTACCAGCAGGCACAGGCCGCCATCGACGCCTTCAAGGCATCGGGTGCGGACTTCATCGTGGCTGTGGGCGGCGGTTCCGTGATGGATATCGCAAAGCTGGCTTCGCTGCTCAAAACTGATGAATACGGCGTCAAGGAACTGTTGGACACCCCGCTGCGGGCACACAAGTGTGTTCCGACCCTGATGATCCCCACCACCGCCGGCACCGGCGCCGAGGCCACCCCCAACGCCATCGTGGCGGTGCCGGAAAAGGAAGTCAAGATCGGCATCGTCAATCCGGAAATGATCGCGGATTACGTCATCCTCGACCCGATCATGATCAAGAAGCTGCCCCGCAAGATCGCGGCTTCCACCGGTGTGGACGCCCTATGCCACGCCATTGAGTGCTGGACCAGCAACAAGGCGAACGCCTTCAGCGATATGTATGCCATGTGGGCACTGGATCTGATCCTGAACAACATCGAAAAAGCCTGCGATGATCCCGAAGCCGTGCAGGCCAAGATCAATATGCAGACCGCAAGCTTCTACGCCGGCGTGGCCATCACAGCCTCCGGCACCACCGCCGTCCACGCCCTGAGCTACCCCATGGGCGGCAAGTACCATGTGGCCCATGGCGTTGCAAACGCCATCCTGCTGGTGCCCGTCATGCGCTTCAATGAGAGCGTCTGCCGCGAAAAGTTCGCCGAAGCGTATGACCGCTGCGTCCACGGCGAAAAGACCTGCACCACCGTGGAAGAGAAGAGCGCATATATCCTCCGCTGGCTGGAAGAGATCGTCAAGCATCTGGACATCCCCACCAGCTACAAGGGCTTCGGCGTGAAGCCCGAAGATCTGGACGGCCTGGTGGAGGCCGGAATGCAGCAGCAGCGTCTGCTGGTGAACAATATGCGCCCTGTGACGGCAGAGGACGCACGGAACATTTACCTGGAAGTTATTTGAACCGCGTGAGAATAAAAATCAGAGCAGAAAAGGAGAAAACGATTATGAAGAACGTTCCTATGAAAGGCATCATCACCCCCATCCTGACCCCCATGAACCCCGATGAGACCGTCAATCTGGAAGTCCTCCGCCAGCAGATCGAGCGCCTGATCGAGGGCGGCGTCCACGGCATCTTCCCCATCGGCACCAACGGCGAGGCCTATGCGCTGTCCTTCGACGAGAAGCTGGCCATCATTGAGACCTGCGTGGATCAGGTCAAGGGCCGCGTCCCCGTTTACGCAGGCACCGGCTGCATCACCACCCGCGAGACCATCGAGCTGAGCAAGCGCGCTGCCGATCTGGGCGCCGACATCCTGTCCATCATCACCCCCAGCTTCGCCGTGGCTTCTCAGAAAGAGATGTACGACCACTACGTTGAGGTGGCAAAGCACGTGGATGTTCCCATCGTGCTATACAACATCCCCGCCCGCACCGGCAACAAGCTGCTGCCTGAGACCGTCGCCAAGCTGGCAAAGGACGTTGACGTCATCATGGGCGCCAAGGACTCCAGCGGCGACTGGGACAACCTGCAGGCTTATATCCGCCTGACCCAGGATCTGGACAAGGGCTTCAAGGTCCTGTCCGGCAACGATTCCCTGATTCTGAAGTCCCTGCAGGCCGGCGGTGCCGGCGGCATTGCAGGCTGCTCCAACGTCTACCCCCACGTCCTGTCCTCCATCTACAACCTGTTCGTGGAAGGCAAGATCGAGGAAGCACAGGCTGCACAGGACTCCATTGCAAGCTTCCGTGCTGTGTTCAAGTACGGCAACCCCAACACCGTGGTCAAGAAGGCTGCTGCCCTGCTGGGCAACCCGGTGGGCGAATGCCGCCGTCCCTTCTCTTACCTGAGCGAAGAGGGCACCGAGGCCCTGCGCAAGGTGCTGGAAGAGAACAAGGCAAAGGGCATGGCCTGATTTCAGAAACAGGAGGGAATGAGAATGGAGCGTCCTATCGTTGGTATTTCTATGGGCGACCCCTTCGGCAACGGACCGGAGATCACCGTGAAGGCACTGAACGATCCGGAGGTCTACAAGACCTGCCGACCGCTGGTGGTGGGGGATCGCTCCTGCATGGAATATGCACTGGCCGTGTCCAGAAAGGTCAACGGCATCGACCTGAAGCTGAATCTGGTGGAAAGCCCCGCACAGGGCCGCTACGAGTACGGCACCATCGACCTGATCGACCTGGGCATCGTACCCAAAGACAAGATCCCCGATACCCTGGCGGAGGATCCGCCCAAAGCCTTTGATGTAGGCCCCTGCGCACTGGGCGGTGAGGCTGCATTCCAGTACGTTGTCAAGGTCATCGACCTGGCCATGAAGAAAGAGATCCAGGCCACCGTGACCAACGCCCTGAGCAAGGAAGCCATCAACATGGCAGGCCACCACTATTCCGGCCACACCGAAATCTACGCCGAATACACCGGCACCAAGAAGTACGCCATGATGTTGGCCCACCACGATTTCCGGGTGGTCCACGTTTCCACCCATGTATCGCTGCGGGAAGCCTGTGACCGGGTGAAGAAAGCCCGCGTGCTGGAGGTCATTGAGATCGCCGATCAGGTCTGCAGGGATATGGGCATCGAACACCCGAAAGTGGCGGTGGCAGGCCTGAACCCCCACTGCGGCGAGAACGGGCTGTTCGGCCGTGAGGAGATCGAAGAGATCAAACCCGCCATCGACGCCGCCAAGGCCGAGGGCATCGACGCCATCGGCCCCTGCCCCCCGGACAGCGTGTTCAGCCAGGCCATTGGCGGCTGGTACGATATCGTGGTGGTCATGTACCACGATCAGGGCCACATTCCCATCAAGACCGTCGGCTTTGTGTATGACCGCGAGAAGCAGTCCTGGAAGGCCGTGGAAGGCGTGAACATCACGCTGGGCCTCCCCATCGTCCGCGTCAGTGTGGACCATGGCACAGGCTATGCGCTGGCAGGCACCGGCACCAGCAACGAGCTGAGCCTGGTGAACTCCATCGCATACGCCGCAAGCTTCGGAAAAAACAGGACCTGAAGGAGAAGCACTATGAAATTTGTTATGACGCAGTCGATCTGCCCGGAAGGCATTGAAAAGCTGAAGGCTGACACCAACGGCCAGGTCGAGATCATTGCAGAAGATAATCCGGACCCCAACAATTACCTGGACGACATGAAGGACGCAGATGCCCTGATCGTCCGCATCGCAAAGTGCGATGCCCACGCCATTGAGAACAGCCCCAACCTGAAGGTCATCGGCCGCACCGGTGTGGGCTACGACTCGGTGGACGTGAAGAAAGCCACCGAGCTGGGCATCCCCGTGGTCATCACCCCGGGTGCCAACAACCGCAGCGTGGCAGAACACGCCGTGGCTATGATGTTCGCCCTCTCCAAGAACCTCTACGAGGGACAGGTGGAGACCAAGAAGGGCAACTGGGAGATCCGCGGTGCCCACAAGGCCTTTGAGCTGGAAGGCAAGACCGTGGGCGTCATCGGCCTGGGTGCCATTGGCCGCGAGACCGCAAAAATCTGCCAGGGCGTGGGCATGAAAGTGGCTGGCTACGACCCCTTCATGAGCCAGGAAAAGATCGAGGCGCTGGGCGCAGAATATTACGCCGACTATAAGGAGCTGCTGAAGGCGGCGGACATCGTCACCGTCCATGTGCCCCTTACCGAGCAGACCCGGGATATGATCGGTGCAGCCGAGCTGGCCACGATGAAAAAGACCGCGCTGGTCATCAACTGCAGCCGCGGCGGCATCGTGAACGAAGCCGACCTGTGCGCAGCACTCCGGGCAGGCACCATTGCCGGAGCCGGCACCGATGTGTTCTGCAATGAGCCGCCCAAGCCGGACGACCCGCTGCTGAACACCCCCAACCTGATCGTCAGCCCCCACTCCGCCGCACAGACCCGCGAAGCCGTCATTAAGATGGCCAATATGTGCGTGGACGGCTGCCTGGCCGTGATCCGCGGCGAAAAGTGGCCCTTCGTGGCAGACAAAAAGGTCTACGATCATCCCAAGTGGGCCGATAAGTAAAGCGGGCTGTCGGGAACCGTCCCGCCTGAATTAAAAATAGGGAGAACAGCTTATGAAATACGAAAAATACAAGAAGGGGCAGAATGATCTGTTCAGCGGCATCGTTCTGGGCGGTTTTGCCATCGCCTACCTGATCGGTGCAGCGATGATCAAGATCCCCAAGATGCTTTCCGCATCGCTCCTCAATGCATCATCCGTGCCCAAGCTGTGGGGCGTGCTGCTGCTGATCCTCGGCATTGTGCTGATCGTCCGCGGCCTGCGCACGATGAAAGCGGAAAAGGCGGCAGGCAATGCACCGGAAAAGAAGAGCACTTCGGAAGCAGTCAAGGGCTTCTGGGCCGACAACCGTGCGGTCGTGGAAATGTTCGTGGTGCTGCTGGTCTACATTGCCCTGATCCAGCCGGTGGGCTTTCTGATCTCCACCTTCCTGTTCCTGTTTGCAGAGTTCAACATCCTGACCTACAAGGAGGACCGGAAGCTGGGCTTCTCGATCATCTTCGCGCTGGTGTGTGCGGTCGGCATTTATGTCATGTTCAAGTACGGCTTCAAGATGCCGCTTCCGCAGGGCATCCTGAAGGGAATCTTTTAAAGGAGGAAGGTACAGATTATGTTGATGGAAGGTTTCTCCATGGTCCTGAGCGACCCGCTGAGCGTCGTTCTGGTGGCCGTGGGCACTCTGATCGGTACCATCTTCGGTGCCATTCCCGGTCTGACGGCGACCATGGCCGTTACGATCTGCCTGCCCATGACCTTTGCAATGAGTGACAGCCGCGCCATTGCCTTGCTGATGGCGCTGTACATCGGCGGCATCTCCGGCGGCCTGGTCTCCTCGATCCTGCTGAACATCCCCGGTACGCCCGCCTCGATGGTCACCGCCTTCGACGGCGCACCCATGGCCCGCAAGGGCGAGGGCGCCAAGGCGCTGGGCACCGGCATCTTCTTCTCGTTCCTGGGCACCATCTTCGGCCTGATCGCCCTGATCATCATCGCCCCGTATCTGGCGGCGGTGGCCATCAAGTTTGGTGCATTCGAGTACTGCGCCCTGTCCATCTTCTCCCTGTCGCTGGTCATCTCGCTGGCCGGCAAGGACATGGTCAAGGGCCTGGCAGCCGCCCTTCTGGGCGTCATGTTCTCCACCTTCGGCATCTCCACCTTCGACAGCATCGTCCGCTACGACTTCGGCAGCGTGAATATGCAGTCCGGCTTCCAGCAGCTGGTGGTTCTGATCGGTCTGTACGCCATCCCGGAAGTGGTGGGCGTCGCGCAGAAGGTCGTGAAGCCCAAGGTCATCATGAAGCAGAACACCACCGTGGATAAGATCCACGGCCTGGGCTTCACCTGGCAGGAATTCAAGAGCCAGATCGGCAACTTCTTCATCGCGGCCGGCATCGGCACCGGCATCGGCATCCTGCCCGGCATCGGCGGCGGTACTGCCGGTATCATGTCCTACACCACTATCAAGAACCGCTCCAAGACCCCTGAAAAGTTCGGCACCGGCATCATGGACGGCGTCGTGGCTTCTGAAACTGCAAACAACGCTGCCATCGGCGGCGCAATGATCCCCCTGCTGACCCTTGGCATCCCCGGCGACGGCATCACAGCCATCCTGCTGGGCAGCCTGATCATCCACGGCATCGCCCCTGGTCCGCTGATCTTTGAGAAGAGCGGCGCACTGATGTACTCCATCTACCTGATCATCGGCCTGTCCTCCCTGTTCATGATGATCTTCATGCTGTTCGGCATCAAGGGCTTCGTCAAGATCCTTTCCGCTCCGCAGGGCCTGCTGATGCCCATCATCCTATGCATGTGCTGTGTGGGTGCCTTTGGCTGCTCCAACCGCATGTTCGATGTCTGGTGCCTGCTGATCTTCGGCCTGATCGCTGTTGTCATTCGCGCCATGGAGCTGCCCATCATGCCCGTGGCCATCGGCTTCATTCTGGGACCCATCTTTGAAAAGAACCTCCGCCGTGCAGAGTCCTTTATGACCAGCGGCCCCGCAGAGCTGCTGCATCACCCCATCGCTCTGGTCATTCTGGTGATCACCGTTGTGATGATCATCTTCAGCCTGCGTTCCAACAAGCGTGCTGCCGAGCGTGAGGCTGCGGTTGCCGCTGCCGAGGAGCAGGAGTGATCCGAATACATACCAGACGCTTGTTGTGCAGCGTCTGTCAAGAAACACAAGAAGAAAGGAAATTACCATGAAAAAGATCTCGCGTCGTTCGTTCCTGTCCGCTATGGGTATTGTGGGTGCCGCTGCTGCCCTGACCGCCTGCGGCGGTTCTTCCAGCTCCACCGCTGCTTCTTCCTCTGCCGCTTCTACTGCCGGCAGCACCGCAGCCGCTGGCAGCGCCGAAAAGCCTGCCGATTACCCCAACGCTTCCATGAGCCTTGTGGTCGGCTTCAACCCCGGCGGTGACTCCGACCTGAACAACCGCCTGATGGCACAGTATGTGGAGCCTTCGTTCGGCCAGTCCATCGCCGTGACCAACATGGCTGGTTCCAACAGCTCCGTTGCTCTGACCCAGTATCAGAGCACCCCCACCGATGGCTACACCATTCTGGGCACCAACAGTGCCGCTCTGGTCAACAACTACGCTTCCGGCACCTGCCAGTACAGCTACGAAGACTTTGAGGTCATTGCAGTCTTTGGCCGTGCCCCCGGCGATATGCTGTTTGCCAACAAGGCTTCCGGTATCACCTCCATGGAAGACCTGCTGGAGAAGTCCAAGGCCAACCCCAACTCCATCAAGATGGGCATGTCCTCCGGCGGCAACACCCACGTCTACGCTCTGCTGCTGCAGCAGGCCGGCTTCGCGTGCAACATCGTTGACGGCGGCGATGGTTCCGATCGTATCGCAGCTCTGGTGGGCGGCCACGTGGATGTCTGCTTCGTGCCATACCTGACCGCGAAGGAATACGTTGAGAACGGCGACGTTGTGCCTCTGTGCACCATCGGTGACCGCTGCTCCGCTCTGCCGGATACCCCCTCCATCAACGAGAACGGCTACGTGGAGAACAACTTTAACAACTACTACGTCTGGCTGGCACCCAAGGGCACCGATGCAGGCATCGTTTCCTATCTGGCTTCTCTGTGCGAGGACGTTGCGAACAACAACGAGAAGTACGCCGCAGATCAGCAGGCCATCAACTTCAACGATCCGTTCATCGTGACCGGTCAGGACGCAATCGACCTGCTGGCTGAGCTGCAGGACGTTGCAAACGAGAATGTCAAGGTTCTGGGCTGATCCTGAAAGATTGCGTTTCTCCTTATCTTGGTCATACCAGCATTAAAAAGCGAAAGAACGGCCTGAATTCTGTACTGCACAGGATTCAGGCCGTTCGGGCTTATTGTGTGGGAGAGTTTGTACGCCTTTACCAACATTTTCGTCCGGCAAAGCATTGGTATGATGTGGTCTATGTTTTCACCCTGTCCGAAGTAAAGGAAGCGGCACATTTTTCCAAAATGTGGAATCCGATATAATCGTCTGATAGCGGTAGGTTTGAACTGGTGGAAGAAATAGTTTTAAGTTGTTGTTAAGCTGTTATTTTCCCTATTGCAATCCGTTGCAAAGTATGGTATATACATTATACGAAACGTTGCTCTGATGAACGTATTACCGTTCAATGATGTATAAATGGAGGTGCTTGCCATGACTGCTGTGATCTATGCTCGTTATTCAACTGACAGCCAGCGCGAGGAATCCATTGAAGGTCAGATCCGGGAATGCACCGCCTATGCGGAAAAGAATGGCTTCACGGTGGTGAAGCATTACATTGACCGTGCCGTCTCCGCAAAAACGGACAACCGCCCGCAGTTCCAGCAGATGATCAAAGACAGCGAACGCGGCATCTTTGATGTCATCATTGTCTGGAAGCTGGATCGCTTTGCCCGGAACCGCTACGACAGTGCCCGGTACAAGACCCAACTGAAACGCAATGGTGTGAAGTTAGTATCGGCAACGGAAGTCATTTCGGCTGGCCCAGAGGGTATCATTCTGGAATCGGTGCTGGAAGGTTATGCCGAATACTACTCGGCTGACCTGTCCGAAAAGGTTGTGCGCGGCATGACCGAGAATGCTCTCAAGGGTATTTATAATGGCGGCACGATTCCGTTCGGCTACATGATCGATGAGACCCGGCATTACCAGCCCGACCCGCTGCTGGCTCCGTATGTGGAGCAGACGTTCCAGAAGTATGCGGACGGTGCGACCATGACTGACCTGCGGGATTGGTTAAAGGCGCACAACATTAAGAACTCGATGGGCGGGGAGATGTCCTACAATACGATTCAGCGGATGCTGAGTAATCGCCGGTACATCGGCGAATTGCGTTTGCGGGATGTGGTACAGCCCAATGCGATCCCGGCACTTGTGTCAGGTGAACTTGTCGGGGTAAGGCCCCTCCATCTTGCTACGCAAGACCGTTCTGTCGCTTAAAAGCCCCACTGGGGCTTTCATTGCTGCACTGCGCTCCGCAAACGCGAACCTGTTCAACAAGGTGCAGGAAAAGCTGGCGAAAAATAAAAAGGCCCCTGCCCGTCATAAGGCAGAGGAAAGCTATCTGCTTACCACCAAGCTGTACTGCGGTAAGTGCGGAGCGCTGATGTTTGGCGAAAGCGGTGTCAGCCACACCGGGAAAATGTACACCTACTATAAGTGTGCTGCTGCCAAGAAGAAAAAGACTTGTGATAAAAAGGCCGTGCGGAAACAGTGGCTGGAAGATCTGGTGGTCAACGAGACCATGAAGCTGGTAGAAGATGACGCTTCCATGAATGCCATCATCGCCAAGGTCATGGAACTGCAAAATCAGGAAAGCACGGATTTGCCCATCTACGAAAAGCAGTTGAAGGAAACGGAAGTCGGCATCACCAATATGCTGAACGCCATCCAGATGGGCATTCTGACCAGTTCCACCAAGGAGCGGCTGGAAGCGCTGGAAGAACAGCGGAAAGAGCTGCAAGCCCACATTGCAGAAGAAAAGCTGGCAAAGCCGAAGATGAAAGAAGAATTCGTCCGGTTCTGGCTGCTCCGTTTCCGTAAGCTGGATATGACCCAGCCGGAGCAGCGGCAGGCACTGGTGGACACCTTCATCAATGCCACCTATCTCTATGATGATAAGGTTCTCATTACCTTTAATTATAAAGAAGGTACGGAAACGGTCACTTTCGGGGAAGCGTCCAAAGCGGAAGAAAGTTCGGATATGAGTGCGCGAGGTGCACCAGATGTTGAACGTCAAATCGTAAGATTTGGCGTTCTTTTTTGTTATGTAACCCCGAAAAATCGGGGCTTGCACGGTCAATGCACGGTTGGTGTTTTCATAGGAATCCTCTGCATGGGCTGGAATTACTTTGAAATGCGTGGTAAATTTTGCATTAGGTCAGCAGAGCCAGACGGAGCTGCGCCTTTACTTCGGGGTCTGCATTCTTCAGCAGTTCCAGCAGAGCGGTCATAGAAATGGTCGATTCGTCTGCGGCGGGCACAGCCTGCGGGCTGGGGCTTTCGGACTTAGCATAGAACCCTTCCTCGAACTTCTTCCCCAGTTCAACACGAGAGGACTGCTGGATATGGGCGTAGGTGTTCACCAGCATATCTGCCGTAGCGTGTCCAGTGGTTCCCTGAACGGCCTTCACATCGCCGCCGGAGATCATCAACTGATAAGTCGCACTGGAATGCCGCAGACCGTGAAAGACGATGCGGGGAAACTCCGGGTGTGCGTCCTGCCGTTTCAGGAACTTTTTGCGGATGAGCACAGGCTCAACCGCCAGATCGTTGGGTAGACGGAACAGCATTCCGCTGTCATGGTAACGTGCCGGGTCTTTCCTCTCGTCTGCCGCCAGCTGCTTCAGCCACTTTTTCAGTTCCTCTTTCAGTGCGGAGGTCATGAAGATGGTGCGGCAGGAGGATGGGTTTTGGTGCTTTTCAGGATGAGGGAAGTGGTGCTGCGCTCTAGTTTATCCGGGAACACCTTGATGATGCAGCCATCGTCCACCTGATTCAGGGCTTCTTTTCGCACCCGCTGCATGGACTTGTTGATACGGAACGTTCCGATGCCATCTGCGGCATCAAAATCGAGATCTTCCGGGGTTAGACCTACGATCTCGCCCTCTCGCAGTGCGCCCACCAGTGTGAGATGGACTGCCAGATGCAGGATGGGGTCTTCCATGCTGTCCAGAGCTGTCCGCATTTCCTCTACCGTCCAGATGGTGCGCTCCTGCGTGGACTTCTTGNGTTGGGTAGACGGAACAGCATTCCGCTGTCATGGTAACGTGCCGGGTCTTTCCTCTCGTCTGCCGCCAGCTGCTTCAGCCACTTTTTCAGTTCCTCTTTCAGTGCGGAGGTCATGAAGATGGTGCGGCAGGAGGATGCGGTTTTTGTGCTCTTCAAAATGAGGGAGGTGGTGCTGCGCTCCAGCTTGTCCGGGAATACCTTGATGATGCAGCCATCGTCCACTTGGTTCAGGGCTTCTTTTCGCACCCGCTGCATGGATTTGTTGATACGGAATGTTCCGATACCGTCCGCAGCATCAAAGTCGATATCCTCTGGGGTCAGACCTACGATCTCGCCCTCTCGCAGTGCGCCCACCAGTGTGAGATGGACTGCCAGATGCAGGATGGGGTCTTCCATGCTGTCCAGAGCTGTCCGCATTTCCTCTACCGTCCAGATGGTGCGCTCCTGCGTGGACTTCTTGGGGCTGTCCACGGGAACAGGGCTTTTGACAAGGATGCCCCACTCTACGGCATATTGGAAGGCTGTACCCAGCAGCCGATGCACCTCATGGATGGTGGTGCCGGAAAGGAACCGCTGCTTCTGCTTTTCGGTCAGTTCCTGCTTCTTGCCCTCAATATACGAACCGCAGGGTGTTTTGCTCAGGGTCGTGTAGAGGTTTTCCATGTGGTAGGGCTTGAGTTTTTGCATCTCCATGCTGCCGATATAGGGGATAATAAGGTTCTGGATGGTGGAAAGGTTGGATTCGTAGGTTTTGGGTGCCCACTTGTGCTTGCTGCACTGCTTGGGCAGCCAATCCATGAGGAACTCTGCCACCGTCACCGAGGACGGAATCAGAAAAGTGCCAGCCGCCAGTTCGTGCTCGATCTGTTTCTTTCGGCTTGTTGCCTCCTCTTTTGTGGGAAAACTCTCCCATTTGTCGTAGCTCTTGCCGTGCTCATCTTCGTAGGTGTAGCGGACGCTGTAAGAGTTGCCGCGTTTTGTAATATATGCCATACTGTTGCCTTCTTATCAAGCTGCCCGGTTGAGCCACGCATCGAAGCTGTCCTTCGGTACACGGATGCTTCCGCCTACCCGCAGAACACGGAATTCGGTGGTGCTGTCGCACAGGTTGTAAGCAGAGCGCAGGCTGATGGCCAGCATTCGCGCGATCTCTTCCACCGTGTACACCAGTTTCGTGGTTGCCGGGCTGTCAGTTGGAGACTTGACGGCATTGGTTTGAGTGACCACTTCCATTGTAGTGGGATTCGTGTCCTTTTGCAAGAACTTATTCGTATAATTTTCAGATTTCACAGTTTCGGTCATGTCAGGCCGATTCAAATTCATAGGCAGACCTCCAATTCCTTGTAGCCGGGTGACTTTTGCACCCGGCAATTTTTGTTTTCCAATGTTTTCAGTTTATCCGATCAAGCGTTTCATGCGTTCCAGCTTTTCCTGCGCAGTTTCCTTGCGGAAACTTACACCGATACAGGAGATTGGGACGCATATTTCCAGCAGGCGGTCATAGATGCGGGCATGAGGGGTATCCTGTGGGTGGCGTATCTCGTCCAGCGTCAAGTTGGTGGTGACGATCAGTGGTTTCCGGCTGCGGTATCGGCTGTCCACGATGCTGTAGATCTGTTCCAGTGCGTATTTGGTGCCACGCTCCATGCCGAAGTCGTCAATGATAAGCAGGGGATAGCGACAGAGCTTGTCCACAATATCATTGCACCCGGAAAAGCTGCTGTTCAGCTCGTTCAGGATTCGTGCAAAGTTCGTCATCCGCACAGGCACTTCCTGTTCCATCAGAGCGTTCGCAATGCACCCGGCGAGGAAACTCTTGCCGGTGCCCACACCACCCCAGAGAAGAAGCCCAAGGTTCTCTGCGCGCATGGTCTGCCATTGCTCTACATAGCGGTGTGTGGTGCATCTGTGGGCTGCGGCCATTGTCGTTTTCAAACTTCCAGTCCAGCATTGCCGGGTC
>NZ_WKZG01000025.1:0-69116 GCF_009679665.1 Faecalibacterium sp. BIOML-A4
TCGGCGAACTTTGGTGCCATGAACGGCTCGATATCTTTGGGTCCGCCCCACCGGGCAGAGCCGTACTCCATGCCGTGACGGTACTTCTTGGCGTTTTTGCCTTTCAGGTACACCGCCAGCCGCATTCCAGCGCCGCAGCACAGACCAATGAACAAGTCAAATGGGTGCAGGCTGGGCAGCGGATTGGCAAACGCTGCCGGGATAGTTCCCATCAGCGATACGATTTTATCGCCCAGTTCCTTGCCCACGGCCAGCCGCCACGCCTCGCCCAGATTGGTTGCCAGCAAGCCGATCACCACATAGGGCAGATAGAGCGCCAGCAGCTTAGAAAGCTTCTTTTTGCTCATAGGCTGCGCTCCTCCTGCTTGTGCCGCACTTTGTCCGGCAGGTTTGCAACGGACTGCGCCAGATCGTGCAGCTTTGCCAGCACGGAAGGACGCTTGGTTTTATCCAGCACCGATGCCGAATATTCCTTGAACGCTGCGCTCAAGGCGTCTGTGTCCTGTGCCTTGAAGTAGATCAGATACCGGGGCGGCGTGCAGGACAGGTCTTTCTGGATGGCGTAGTCGATGTGATACCGCTTAGCATAGCGGTCAAAATCCCTGATGCCGGTTTTCTGGATCTCCACATTGGTCACGCCACGGTTCTGTCGCACTAGCCGCTTCATGGACTGCTTGCCCTGCGAAGCGTGCTTGTCGTACTGCCGCAGCAGAAACTGCATCCCACGCAGCAGGGTGCGGGCAGACAGTTTTGTGGTCGAGATGGCAAGGTTGACCGTCTTATGCTCGATTTCTTCCTGCATCGTTACCACCTCCTGTGCAGAAAATCGCCTTAACGGTCATGTTCCACCGGGGGCTTACTCACAGCCTTTTCTGCATCACTCTGAACTGATTCATCCGAAACCGGAATGACCATCAGGCGACGCCCCAGAGGGAGAAAGGCTTCGGGTTGATGGAATTCTTCTTCATACTTCTGCGCCAGCTCCGGGGAGAGCGATACAAAATCTTCCTCGCCCAGACCTACCACCAGAAAGGTTCCGGCAATAACATCGTACATCAGCCCGTCCTCGTCCCATAAAGCCCGGTTCAGCGGCAGACCCATAAGCTTGCCGTCATCGTTATAAACGATGGCAACCGGATCTTCAAAAGGGTAGCTTGCGCCGATGGAGCCGCCGACAGCCTGCTGTAATGCTTTCAGGTCGTTATCGATCTCGACCTGCTGCGGATACTGCCCCGGCGCAATTTTCAGCACCGACAAGGTGTTCTCGGTCTGTTCCATTATCTTCCTCCTCGAATTTGATAGTGATTTCCTGCCCAGCACGCGCGGCGTTCAACAGAGCTGCCACAAAGAAGCCGAAAAAGGCACCAGCTTCAAAAATGATAAACGAATAAATAAAATTCATAGCAAACCTCCTACATTGACTGAACTGTGAGAAGAATCCTCTCAGGGAGGACGAGGAGTGCTAGACGCGGTGACGGTATGCTTAGTGGAAACATTGGCATGAGTATGCGGTGCGGCATCGGTAGAAAAATAGTCGTACAGAGCATCCCGCAGAGAATGGAAGCAACGAGCATGGTAGTCGTGCAGACGGAGAACCAGAATCTTCAAAACATCAACGGCGGAACAGTAAAAGTCCTCCGTGACTTCTGCGAAACTCTCATAGCGGGTCATTTCGGTATCCATGCTGCACCTCTCAGTCAATGCAGATGCAGACCATCTTCTCGCGGCCAGCCATCAGAGGGACGCTGTTCTCGCCCAGATAGCACTGGATCAGATACAGATTACTGGTGGTAAGGGCAACAAAGCTGCCATTGGTGTCGTAGCGGACAAAGACAACGGCACCGGACAGATACCGCTTGCCAGCCAGTGTGATGACCTGACGAGGGTCGTAACAGAGAGCCAGCGGCACATCGTCGCTGATGCTGTAGCAGGAATCTGCTTCATCGAAGCAAGGCAGGTAACTGCGAACGTTCGCCAGCGGAGTGATAGTCAGTTCAATCTCCGGGGCAATCACAGCGGCGTAAACTTCATCATCGCCGAGCTGCCGCTCCAACACATCGCTCATCTTGTTAAAGAAGTCGGTCACGGCAGTGTCCATGTGGTTGATTTTCTGATTCATGGCTTCGATGGTCTTTGCGGTCTTGAGATCAATGGTAGTGTTCATAGTGTTTTTCTCCTAATTTTTGCAAAAAAGAAAGACCCGGTCGGGTCTTACGTTCAAAAGGTGTATCAGCGTTCATTCTGCCGCTGCTGTTTACGCTGCCACTGATCCAGCAGCTTGATGATGGTGTCCTCCATCTGTTTCGGGGTGAAGCTGCGCGGGAAATACTTCCGCAGGGTGTCGTTTTTGATGACCACTTTGTCCAGTTCGTTCTTTTTTTCTTCTCCCATGACAGCAAAGGCAACATCATACGAGAAGTGCCCTTCCTGTGCCAGCTTTTTGAGCCGTTGCGCTTGGGAAAGGGATGGAGCATTCTGGGTGTCTTGCATCGCTTCTAAAAAATCCCGCTGTTGGCTTTCGTCCAGATAGGACAACTCCACAGCGGGATTAAAAGCAATTTTCTTTTCGTCTACCATATCCAGCAGTTCCGGGATGAGGTTGGTCAGGCGGATAAAACGCTGGACTTGCTTATAACTTTCGCCTGTTCCTTCAGCAACAATCTCTGTACTGCGTTTCCCGAAATAATCTGGGACAACTTGTCCCACATTTTTGGGTCGTCCAACAGTTCGCTCGATTGCTTCCAGCTTCATCTTGTAAGCGAAAGCCCGTTCGCTGGGCAAGATGTTCTCACGTTGGAGATTGCTGTCCACCATGAGCAAAACAGCGGCGTCATCATCCATTTGACGGACAATAACCGGCAGGGTGTCCAGCCCGGCAAGCTGTGCAGCGTGCTGACGGCGGTGCCCGGAGATGATCTCGTAGCCACCTTCCGGGCGTGGGCGTGCAATCAGCGGAGAAAGCACACCGTACTGCTCCACGCTTTCCACCGTGCGCTGCATGGATTCATCGTCCAAGACCTTAAAGGGGTGGTTTTTGAAAGGGAACAGCTCTCCGATGGGAATCTGCTGCACCTGCTCCCGCTGCTGTTCCTGCCGGGATTCCTCGGTGGAGAAAATGTCATCTGCCCCTTTCAGCGACACGTTTAAGCTGTTTTTCGGCATTCGCCATCACCTCCTTTGTCAGAGAGCGGTAGGCTTCTGCCACCTTGCCTTTGGGGTCGTGCTGGAAAATGCTCTTGCCTACGGCGCTGATCTCCGCAGCACGGACAGACCGGGGAATGGTCTGGTCAAACACCTTGATCTTGCTGCCGTAAGCACCCCGAATCAGATTGTCGATCTGCTGCCCGTAGTTGGTGCGGCTGTCGGTCATGGTGAGCAGGATGCCCTCGATTTTCAGCTTCGGGTTGATCTGCCGCCGGACTTTCTGCACCGTCTGCAAAAGCTGTTCCAAGCCTTTTGCAGACAGATACTGCGCCTGCACAGGAATCAGGGTGGTGTCTGCTGCTGCCAGTGCGTTCACGGTCAGCATCCCAAGGGAAGGAGTGCAGTCCAGCAGAATGAAATCGTATTCATGCTTTGCACCTTCCAACACCTGTTTCAGCATCTTTTCCCGGTTCATGCAGTTAACGAGAGACACTTCCATCCCTGCCAGTTCGATGTTGGCTGGAATCAGGTCAACGCCCTCCGCATGGTGCAGGATACCTTCGCCGGGCGGAATACTTTGGTCGTTCATGGCTTTCTGCATCAGGGTGGAAAGGGTTGTGGGCAATTCATCGGGCTGCTGCCAGCCCATGCTGATGGTCAAGCTGCCCTGCGGGTCAGCGTCCACCAACAGGACCTTCTTGCCCTCCATCGCCAGACCGATGCCCAGATTTTCACAGGTCGTGGTCTTGCCGGTGCCGCCTTTCTGGTTGACGATGGCTATTGTGGTTGCTTTCTTTGAAATTTTCATCACCTCCGCATCGCTAAGTCATGGTTGGTTTGGTTCTGATAGAAAAGCTGCATCGTGGTGGGTGCGTTATACAGAGAAGCGAGCAGATATTGTTTCATGTTTCGGATTGGGCTGCTGTTCTCTGCAAGGCACTTCAGCACAAAACGGATGTGGTCGGCGTTCAGCTTCATAAAGCGGCTGCGTACCACCTCAGCGGGTTTATCGTCCCCGGCAATGCGCAGCGTCTTGCGCTTGGTGGCACAGGTGTCCACCAGCAAATCCATGATCTGATAGATGGTATCCTCATCGTCCGGGCAAAGCCGGAGCAGAAGGTCTACCTCCAAAGATTGAGAAAAATATTCCTCCAGTTGTTCACGTTCGCTCATCCAGTCGTTTTCATCGGAAGAGATAGGATCAGTATCGCTTATCTCTGTATTATTTCTCTCAGTCTTATTACATCGTAGTTTGGCCGGGTCTTGAAGCGTATTCTGGACGACTCCAGAATCGTCATTATCACGATTCAGAAAGCGTAGTTTTGACGATTCTGACGAAAAATTCTTCACATAGATGAGATCGGGCTTGCCCAGCCCCCTCCGTTTGCGTTCAATCAGGCCGTACTCTTCCAGTTCTCGCAGCAGCTTGGTAGCCTTTTTATCGGCACAGCCCAGTGAATCCTGCACCTCCTGCACAGTATAGATGATGAACACCCGCCCAGCTTTGTCCAACCAACCATTCCGGGCTGAAAGGCTCATGCGGTCCAGCAGGATACCGTACAGGGTTTTGGCATCTGTGGAAAGCGGTTGGAAGCGGCTATCCTGAAACAACAGCTTGGGAATCCGGTAGAAGGAGAACAGCTCGCTGGACTGCCCATAGAAGTAATCAAGGTCTGTGGTTCTTGTCGGCTTTTTTTCGGGCATAGAGAATATCCCATTTTTCAGGTGTGGAACGGAATACATTGACCTGCTTCTTATAAGGGCAGTGGGCATACAGGCAGGTGCGGAACTTGAAATCGGGTCGATAGTACGGGCACAGCTTGCAGCTGTCCGGGGCACGGTCGGAACCTTCGCCAGCGGCGATCACATGGTGCATGGAGTGCTGAACATGGCGCAGAGCTTCGTTTCGCTTGTGGCTCACTTGGCATCACCTCGTTTCTCCAGCGGTGCCATCAGGTCTTTGTAGCAGGGAACCAACACACAGGGCTTTGCCCGCTTGTAGGGGCACCCTTCGCACTTGCTGGGGCCTTTGGGCGGCTCGATCAGATAGTAGCAGTTCTCTTTGCCGAGAACGCAGCCCTTCTTTCGATTCTTCCAGAAGAAGCAGTGCCGGCAATCTGCCGGGCGGGAAGCATGGTAGCGGATACCGTCGATCGTGACGGTCAGAACTTTTTTCATCGGTAAACCCTCCTTTGGTGGATTCGGGAAGTTCGGCCCGAAAACAAAAAAGCGCGTTCCTCTTTCTGTTCCGAGAGAACAGCGAGTGAACGCGCTATGTATGGAGAAAAGTGTTTTGCACGGCTTCCAGCAGAAAGGTGGAAAATAGATTCACACAGATTATCTTGTATTTACATGGATTTACAGGAAAGCGGCTACCAATTTTAGCAGAGAGCCGGAAAACAGAGTTCAAAAGGTGCTTTATGGGGCTTCATTAGCTGGAAACCTGATTTTATTAGCTGGAACTGAAAATTCTGCTAATGGCATTAGCTGGCTAATTTTGGTGATAGGTTCAAAATGAAAAATGCGAAGATCGTCTTTCACATGGAAAAATGACCTTCGCATTTCTTAAAAGAATGTCCCTACCCGGGTTCGAACCGGGGGCGTTTCGCTTAGGAGGCGAACCCTCTATCCAGCTGAGGTATAGAGACATATATGTATTATCGTTGATTTTTGACTTTTCTGCACTTTGTATGGAATGCTTTTCACAACGAAGTAACCGACTGCATTGCAACCGGAACGGTGTTAAACTTGTTGCATCAAAATTTGTTGGGAAAATCTCGATCCCCGGTCTTGCTTTTGATTAGAGCAATCACTTCTGCCCCCAAGGTATCAGGTTGACCGAATTCTTAGGAGGCTTGCGCTCTATCCATCTGAGCTACGGAGACGGATGCCCTATTATAATACAGCATTTTGCGGATAAAATCAAGTTGAACCGGAGGGCAAAATGGTGTATGCTATAGAGGAAATGAAAATAGCCGCGGCAGGCTTTGCCGCGTGCGGAGGAACTTATGGAAAAGGCAAAAGGGAAAAAGCTGTTTTACCGCCCGGCGGGCAAGCGCAAGGGGATGTATACGCCTACGCAGATCATCTGTGTGAGCTTTGTCATCGTGATCGCGCTGGGCACCTTTCTGCTCAGCCTGCCTGTTGCCAGCAAGCATGGGCGGCTGGATGTACTGGATGCCATGTTCACCGCCACAAGCGCTACCTGCGTTACTGGTCTGATCGTGCGGGATACCTGGACCCAGTTCACCTACTTTGGGCAGGCGGTGATCCTGCTGCTCATTCAGGTGGGTGGTCTGGGGTTGGTCACCCTCACCAGCTTCTTCGCGCTGGCTATGCGGCGGCGCATGGGCTTCCGCGATCTGCGGCTGCTGGGAGAAAGCGTCTCAGCGGACGGATATGCGCAGGCCAAGGACGTGCTGAAGATCGTGGTGGGACTGGCTGGCCTGTTTGAAGGCATTGGCATTGTGCTGCTGCTGTTCGCCTTTGTGCCGCAGTTCGGGCTGGAAGGCATCTGGGTGAGCGTGTTCACGGCCATCTCGGCTTTCTGTAACGCGGGCTTTGATCTGTTTGGCCGGTTCGGCCAGTATTCCTCACTGGCACCCTATGTGAACAATTACTATGTTCAGGCCGTTGTGATGTTCATGATCATCTCCGGCGGTCTGGGTTTCATGGTATGGGTGGAGATCGGTCAATACCGCAAAAAGCACCGGCTTTCCCTGCAGGCCAAGGTGGTGCTGAGCTTCTCGGTGATCCTGTGGCTCGGCGGCGCGGCGCTCATCGCGCTGATGGAGTGGAACAATCCTGCCAGCATGGGCGGGCTCTCTGTGCCCGGCAAGCTGATGGCGGCACTGTTCCAGTCGGTGTCCACTCGTACTGCGGGCATGAATACCATCGACCTTGCGGCCTGCGGCCCCATCACCAAACTGCTGATGAGCGCGCTGCAGTTCATTGGTGCGGCACCCGGTTCCACCGGCGGCGGCGTGAAGGTGACTACGTTCGCCGTCATCATCCTGACGATCCGCAGTGTGGCTCAGGGCCGCGACGACTGTGTGATCGCAGAGCACCACATCGAGTCCAAGACGGTTTATCGTGCTTTGACCATTATCGTGCTCGGCGGGCTGGCGGCGGTTGGCTCGGCTGTGGTGGTGTTCTATAACACCTCGGACGCTGTGTCGGTCATTGACGCTATTTTCGAGTCCTGCTCTGCCTTTGGCACAGTTGGCCTTTCGGTGGGCGTTACCGCTCAGCTGAACCGGGGCGCAAAAATCCTGTATATGCTGGTCATGTTCATGGGCCGTGTCGGCCCGGTGTCGCTGGCCATGAGCCTGACGGCAAAGCCGGACGATAACAAACGGAAGATCATGCCGGTGGGGCATATCAACGTTGGTTAAACGATTTTGAATGCCCTCCTAGAGTTGCGGCTCCCAGCATCCACTTCATGCCTTGAGCGGCATTCGTGTCTTGCTGGCCGCGGCCCCAACAACTCCTCCCTGCTTCTGCCGCAGGCAGCGGTCGTCGTCGTTGTACTCTGGGCATGTTCAGTGGAATTTGATTTTTATTTTTCGCATTTGTCGCAGCCCCGACGCTTGTCAGGGCGAATCCCTTCCATCTGCTAACGCAGATCGCTCGCCTGCTTGAAAGCCCCACTGGGGCTTTCATTGCTACGCAACTGCAGGGCTGCTCCAAATGCATTTTCACGAGTGGAGTCGTAGAGATAAGCGTCAGAGTATAACAAAAGTGGGTGCTATCCGAAAATAGCACCCACTTTTTGGTATATTGAAAAATAAAATTTACTCTGCGTACAGCTTGATGATGTTCAGCAGGATCTCGGTGCAGCGGTCCATGCGCTCAGCGGTGATGCACTCGCATACGCCGTGGAAATTGAAGCCGCCGGTGCCCAGATTGGGGCAGGGCAGGCCTTTCCAGCTCAGCATAGCACCGTCGGTGCCGCCGCGCACCGGAATTTCTTCCGGTTCCAGCCCGGCCATGCGGGTGGCCTTGCGGGCGGTCTCTACTAAGTGGAAATGCGGCTTGATTTTTTCCAGCATGTTGCGGTAGCTGTCCTTGATCTCCACGGTCACAGTGCCTTCGCCGTACTTTCCGTTCAAAAATTCGGCAATATCCAGCATGTTGTCCTTCTTGAACTGTAGCTTTGCGGCATCGTGGTCGCGCAGGATGTAGCCCAGCTTTGCGGTGGTCACATCGCCGTACATCTGGCACAGGTGGTAGAAGCCCTGCCGGCCCTCGGTCGTTTCGGGGCGGGCGGTGATGGGCAGCGCCTGATGAAACTCCATGGCCACATTGGAAGCGTTGATCATGGTGTCCTTGGCGGTGCCCGGGTGCACCGAGAAGCCGCGGATGGTCACGGTGGCGGAAGCGGCGTTGAAGTTCTCGTACTCAATGGAGCCGGCATCGCCGCCGTCCACCGTATAGGCAAAGTCGGCACCGAAGCCCGGAATATCGAACAGCTCTGCACCCTCGCCGATCTCTTCATCCGGAGTAAAGGCGATACACAGCTTGCCGTGGGGCAGGCCTTTTTCCTGAATGGTCTCAACAGCGGTCAAAATTTCGGCAATACCGGCCTTATCGTCGGCACCCAGCAGGGTGGTACCGTCTGAGGTGATGAGGGTCTCGCCCTTCATGGAAGTAAGGAAGGGGAACACAGAGGGCTTCATCACCATGCCGGTGGCGGGCAGAGTTACGTCGCCGCCGTTGTAGTTTTCCCACACAACGGGCTGCACATTCTCACCGCTGGCATCGTCGGCAGTGTCCATGTGGGCAATCAGGCCCAGAGCGTGTTGATCCTCACAGCCGGGCGTGGCAGGCAGGGTGCCATAGACGTAGCAGTGCTCGTCCACATGGGCATCCTCCATGCCAAGGGCCTTCATCTCATCCACCAGCTGGCGGGCAAGGTCAAACTCCCGTTCAGCGGAAGGGTGCGTACCGGAGTTTTCGTCCGAGGTGGTATGCACCCGGACATAATTCAAAAGCCGTTCATAAGCGCGCATAAGGCACACTCCTTTTATATTTCAGTGATGTATACTTCTCAGTTCCTTTATCATACCCTCTTTTCCGACAATTTACAACTGTTTTGCGCGCATTCATATGGAAAGATGAATCCTCATTTTTAAGGTGAACAAAATTCACGCAGTAAAATGCATCCATCTGTGCAGAACGTGCTACAATAGGTACAAAATAAGCTGGGAGGGAAGTTTTATGGCAACAAAAGTCTTTTTTTACACCCTGCGCCCCTACGATGAGCTGGGCATCGCGCAGCGGCTGGCACCGCAGCTGGACGTTGAGTTTGGCTCTACGCAGGAGTATCCAACGCTGGAAAACGCTGAACTGGCAAAGGGCTATGATGCCGTGTCGGTAACGCCTTGTGATATGAGCGCGCCCATGGTCAAGCGGTTTCACGAGCTGGGCGTAAAGTCCATCTGCTGCCGTTCCATCGGCTATGACCACGTAGACCGCGAGACGGCCCGGGAACTGGGCATGAAGGTGGCCAATGTGGACTACCCGCCAAACGGCGTTGCAAACTTTGCCATTATGCTCATGCTGATGAGCCTGCGCAAGGCAGGGCACATCCTCAAGCGCGGCGAAGCGCAGGACTACTCCCTGCAGGGAAAAATCGGCCGCGATATTTCCACCTGCACTGTGGGTGTGATCGGTACAGGCCGCATTGGCCGCACGGTGCTGCAGCATCTGTCCGGCTTTGGCTGCCGCCTGCTGGCCTACGACCTGTACCCCAACGACGAGGTAAAGAAGATCGCCGAGTATGTGCCGCTGGAGACCCTGCTGGCGGAAAGCGATGTCATCACTCTGCACACCAACGCTACGGAGGAGAATCACCATCTCATCGACACCAAAGCAATTGAGAGCATGAAGCCGGGCGTGACCATCATCAACACCGCCCGCGGCAAGCTGATCGACAGCGATGCACTGATCGCCGGGCTGGAAAGCGGCAAGATTGGCGCGGCGGGCCTGGACGTGCTGGAAAATGAGAACGGCCTGTACTATTATAATCGCATGGGCGATGTGATCCCGAACCCGGAGCTGGCGGCTCTGCGCAGCATGCCCAATGTGATCCTGACCGACCACACGGCTTTCTACACCCACGAGGATGTGGAGAGCATGGTGCGCGGTGTGCTGGAAAGCGCAGTTGCCTTTGAAAAAGGCCAGCCCACCCGGCATGATGTGACGGACCTTTGATTTGTCCGGCAGACGATTTTGAATGGCCACCGTTGCACTCTGGCCATCTTCAGCGGAAACAGTATTTCTGAATAGAGCAGATCCCGGCAGACTGCGGTCTGCCGGGATCTGCATTTTCACGGGAGGGGGTGCAGCGGAAAACGGCATTCCGTTTGTTTGAAGCATCTGCCGGTTGGGACCCTTCCGGTGAAAAAGGGATTCCTGAAAATCCGCAGATTTTCAGGAATCCCCAATAAAAAATAATTATTCCGCTAAAAATGCTCAGAGCAAAGCGGAGAGCATTCAAATGGTAATCAACCCAGACTGATGCCCATGCGGCGGGCGACGGTGAGCAGGTCGCAGTTCTCCGGCACGTTGCGGGTCTTGCCTGCAATGTCGGCCAGACGGTTCTCGGTGACATGGCGGTTCACCATGGCAACGGTCACGCCGTAGCGCTCGATCTCCACCAGCTTTGCCGCATAGCTGCCGAACTGGGTGGCCAGCACACGGTCGTAGGCGCTGGGGCTGCCGCCGCGCTGCATGTGGCCCGGGATGCACACACGGGTCTCCATGCCGGTTTTTTTCTGCACGGCCTGTGCAATGCGGTTGGTGGCGGTGGTGCCAAAGCCTGCCTCGGCGCGCTTTGCCATCCATTCTTTGCGTTTCATGCCGGCTTCCTCGCAGTTGATGGCACCCTCGGCCACAGCGATGATGGAGAAGTTGGAACCCTTCTTTGCGCGGCGTTCCACGGCAGAACACACACGGTCGATATCATAGGGCTGTTCCGGCAGCAGAATAATATCTGCACCACCTGCAATGCCGGAGTACAGCGTCAGCCAGCCTGCCTTGTTGCCCATGATCTCAATGCACATCACGCGGCTGTGGCTGCCTGCGGTGGTGTGGATGCGGTCGATCACATCGGTGGCAATGTCCACGGCGGTGTGGAAGCCGAAGGTTACGTCGGTACCATAGATATCGTTATCAATGGTCTTGGGCAGGCCGATGATGTTCAGACCCTCCTGCGAGAGCAGGTTTGCGGTTTTGTGGGTGCCATTGCCGCCCAAGCACAGCAGGCAGTCCAGCTTGGCTTCCTTGTAGGTCTTTTTCATGGCGGCAACTTTATCAATGTTGTCGTCCTCCACCACACGCATCATCTTAAAAGGTGTGCGCTTGGTGCCCAGAATGGTGCCGCCCAGCGTCAGGATGCCGCGGAAATCGTCCTCGCACATCTCCTTGTAGTCGCCGTTGATCAGGCCGCTGTATCCGTTCAGGATGCCAACGATCTCCACGTTATCGCCCATGCGGGCATACAGTGCTTTTGCTACGCCGCGGATGGTGGCGTTCAGACCCGGACAGTCGCCGCCGGAAGTCAGGATTCCAACACGTTTTTTCATTCAAAAGCCCTCTTTCATTTGGTATTCAGCGCCGCGCGTTCTGCCTTTCAAAGTCAGTCTGCCCGGAGACCTACCTGTTTATAGTATAAGATTATTCCGGATGGGGGCCGCTGTCAAGAGAAGCGCAGAAAATTTACACGCTTCCACGGTGCATTTCTGCGGGCAGGAGAACAGCGGGAAAACTTTTGCAGAAAAAATAAAAAAATGGTTGACAAGCGCGGGCCTTTTGAGTATAATATCCCTTGTCAGCAGCGCACGGCGCGGCAGACGAACTGAATAATGGGGATTTGCATAGTGGTAGTGCGGTAGACTCTGACTCTACTTGTGGGAGTTCGATTCTCTCATCCCCAACCAAGAAAACCGCAGTCTCAACTGGCTGCGGTATTTTCGGGGCATAGCGCAGTTGGTAGCGCGCCTCGTTCGGGACGAGGAGGCCGTGGGTTCAAATCCCGCTGCTCCGACCAAAAAGAACCAGTACACATTCGTGTACTGGTTCTTTTTTGTCTCCGCGCGGGATTTGAACAGGGCGGCGGTGCGAAGCACCGCAAACAAAGCCATAGTATGGCTTTGTTTAGTGCGAGGGTCCCAACCCGTAGGAATGTCTAACAAGATGCATGCTGCTAACACATTCGTGTACTGGTTCTTTTTTGTCTCCGCGCGGGATTTGAACAGGGCGGCGGTGCGAAGCACCGCAAACAAAGCCATAGGATGGCTTTGTTTAGCCCGCGGGTCCCACCGGCTAGGAATGTCTAACAGGGTGCATGCTGCTAACACATTCGTGTACTGGTTCTTTTTTGTCTCCGCGCGGGATTTGAACAGGGCGGCGGTGCGAAGCACCGCAAACAAAGCCATAGGATGGCTTTGTTTAGCCCGCGGGTCCCAACCGGTAGGAATGTCTAACAGGGTGCATGCTGCTAGGAGCAGCGGGATCTGCAACCCGAAAAGTTTTGACTTGTGTTCTAAATATGATATACTGGAAAAGCAAAGCCATATTTGGCTGCAGAACGGACAAAAAAAGCGAGGAAAAACAGAAACTATGCAGGAAATAAAAAAGAAAAAACGGGCGGTCGCGCTTTTTGTGATCGTTCTGATCTGCCTTTGCGGCTGGTGGGCTGTGCGGAAAGAGGGTTTCTTTCTGGATGAGATCTACTCCTACGGCCTTGCAAACAGCAGTTATGTTCCGTTTTTAAGCTGGCTCCATGGTGGAGAACAGGTGGCAAACGGCAAGCTGCCGGAGGCAGTGTTCACGCAGAGCGAGTTTCTGAATTATGTTGCCCCGCAGGGAAGCACACGGTTCGACTATGCGTCGGTCTACTATAACCAGACGCAGGACGTTCATCCGCCGCTGTTCTACTTTTTGCTGCACACGGTGTGCTCATTATTTCCGGGCAGCTTTACAAAATGGACGGGTCTGGGGATGAATTTTGTGCTGCTGGGCGGCACGCTGGCAGCGCTGTATGCGCTGGGCATGGAGCTGTTTGCAGACTGGAAAAAAGCATTGTTCGTCTGTGCATTGTATGCGTTCAACCGTGAAATGATCTCGAATGTGACGATGGTGCGCATGTATATGCTCATGACCTTGCTGACGATCCTGCTTGCGCTGCTGGTGGCAAAGTCTCTTCGCAGGCCGTCTGTGCCCAAATATCTTCTGATCGGTGTAACCATCTATCTTGGCATGATGACCCAGTATTTCTTTGTGGTCTATGCCTTCCTGCTGTGCGCAGCATATGACCTTTACCTGATGTTCCGGCGCGAATGGAAAAATGCTGCTGCATTTTCGCTTCCGGCACTTGCGGGCGTTGGCGGAATGCTGCTCACCTTTCCGTGCTGGTATGCACAGCTGCACTCGCAGGATACGGTTTCGCTGGAGTCAACAGCAAACAATCTGCTGGATCTGGCGCAGTACCCCAAAGGCCCGCTGGAGCTGATCGGCTGGAGCATCGTCGGCTTTGCTGTAGGCGCAGGCATTATGGCCGTGCTGATCCTGACGAAGCTGGGGCAGCGCTGGCTGCCGGGTAAGTTGCGCGGCACTACGCTGATCCCCGGGGATGTCAAGCTGATCACGGTCCCGGCGCTTGCTGCATTTCTGGTTATCGCGGTGATCTCGCCGTATAAGTCGCTGCGGTATGTGTACCATCTGCAGCCGCTGGAAGCGCTGTTTTGTGGCTGCGGCCTTTTCTCCATTCTGGATACGCTGCGTGCAGGCACCAGAAAGCGCATTCTGCAGATCGTGTGCCTTGCAATGGTCGTGCTTGCATTTGTGATCGAGCCGGAGCGCATGTACAGCGGTACTTATAAGATAGACAAAGAACTGGAACAATACAGTCAGGCCGCCTGCGTGGATATTACCGGGGACCTTGGCAGTTTCACTTCCGGCGTGCAGGAGCTTCTCAAATTTCAGGAGGTCTGTGTGGTGCCGGACGATTCCAGTGAGCTGCTGGTGCAGTATAACACCGGCGAAAATGATACGCTGGTGCTGTTCATTGGCGGCCGGGGGCTGTGGCAGTTCGTGACGGCAGAACAGGTGGAGCAGATTACGGCCCAGAACATGGAAACTGCGTGGAACGTTGCCCGACAGGGCGGCTATGAGGATGTTTCGCTGCTGGCAACGCAGGAGTTTGAACAGATCTTTGTTTTGAAAAAGTGAACGCTTTGCGGCACAGCAGAAGGGAAAACTGCCTTTTTTTGCGCGTGCTATATCGTTTTAAGGTAAAGTGTGCTAGAATAGTACCATCAATGATTCAGGAGGGTATCCCATGCTCAAACGACTGCGCAAAGCGCACCCGATCTTATTCTGCGTTCTGGCAGAAGTGGTCTTTCTGGCAAGCCTGTTCGTAACAGATCTTGTCTTTACCATTGCATTGGTTCTTTTTCGGGCGGATTTTGCGTCCATTGATACATACCTCTACAGCACTCTGCAGGAGCTGGTGGGGGCCATGGTGGCAGTGCTGTTTCTGGTACGGACAGACCGTGCTGGGCTGCTGCGCCGCCGCGGCAGCGGCTTTTTCAATGGCCTACTGGTGGGCATGTACCCGCTGGTGTTCATTGGCTACAATGCCTTTGGGTCGCTGGTGCTGGGCCGGCCGGAGAACGGCGTGCTGCAGCCTGCGGCACGCATCTGCACCTTCCTTGTCAGCATGGCCATGGTGGGTGTGGCCGAGGAATTCATCTTCCGCGGTGTCATTGCCCAGACCCTGCTGGAGCACTTTGGCACCAGCCGCGCCGGTGTGTGGAAGGCCTGCCTTTTGTCCGGTGTGCTGTTTGGTGCGGCGCACCTGACCAATATCCTCAGTTCGGCACCCTTCGGTGTGCTGATGCAGTGCGTGTTTGCAGCATCGCTGGGCACTCTTTTTGCGGCGATCTACTTCCGCACTGGCAATTTGTGGGTGACGGTATTCCTGCATGGTGCCATGGATATTTCGTCCATGCTCATCGGTGGGCTGTACGGCACCACTACCGTGGCCGATGCGGTGAGCGGCTACGATGCATCCATGCTGCTTTCGGTGCTGCTGTATCTGATCCCCACCGCAGTTCTGCTGCGCAAAAAGAAGCTGCCGGAGGTACAGCTGTACTGGCACCAGTACGTAAAAAAATAAAGGCAGGATGCAAAAAATATCCTTGCATTTTGCACAGGGTTCTGGTATACTGTATCTGTTACCGTGGTACGGGGTTGGGAGTATGCCCGCTTTTTGGGAATGCCGTTTCCCGCCGCTGTTCCATTGGCACATAAAATTTTATAAAGAGGTATGTAACTATGAACAAGCAGGAAGTTATGGCCAAAGTCGCTCTGACCGAGAAGGACACTGGCTCTCCCGAAGTGCAGGTCGCTCTGCTGACCGCTCACATCAACGAGCTGAACGAGCACCTGAAGAAGAACCCGAACGATCACCACAGCCGCCGCGGCCTGATGAAGATGGTTGGCCGCCGCCGCAATCTGCTGGCTTATCTCCAGAAGAAGGACATCGAGCGTTACCGTGCTCTGATCGCAACTCTGGGTCTGCGTAAGTAATTTAAACAGAGGGCAGGTACCGCAAAGGTGCCTGCCTTTTGCTTTTGTATACAAATGGCAGCGGCTGCGTATTGCAGCAGTAAATCGAACGCCTGTGCCCCGAATGCTTTTTCATGGCGCGGACGGCTCACATCAACGGCAGAGACATTCCCCCGGTGGGGGAAATATCTCAAACAAAACCGGATGTGAACGGCATGGACGCTGGATTTATTGCTATGATGCGCGTGCCACCGCCTTTTGGATAGAAAAAATCCGAAAAAACAAGGAGGCAAAAACAATGGCAATTGAATTTGGTTCCCGCAGAGAGACCTTTGAGAACTACAAGGTCTACGAGACCATGCTGGCAGGCCGCCCGTTCAAGGTAGAAATGGGCAAAATGTGCGGTCTGTCCAACGCCAGTGCGCTGATCCGCTACGGCGAGACCTGCGTTCTGTGCAATGTGGTCATGAGCCCCAAGCCCCGCGAAGGCGTGGATTTCTTCCCGCTGAACGTCGAGTATGAGGAAAAGCTCTACGCCGCAGGCCGCATCCCCGGCAGCTTTATGCGCCGTGAGGGCCGCCCCGGTGAGCGCGCCATCCTGACCAGCCGCGTGGTGGACCGCCCCATGCGCCCGCTGTTCCCCAAGGAAATGCGCAACGACGTGTGCATCACCATGACCGTCATGAGTCTGGACCCCGACTGCAGCCCCGAGATCGCCGGTATGATCGGTGCTTCTCTGGTCACTGCCGTGTCCGACATCCCGTGGAACGGCCCCATCGGCGGCGTGCAGGTGGGTCTGGTGGACGGCGAGATCGTGCTGAACCCCACGCAGGAACAGCGCAAGGTGAGCGACCTTGCCCTGACCGTTGCCGCCACCATGGATAAGATCGTCATGATCGAGGCCGGTGCCAACGAGGTGGACGAGGACACCATGCTGAACGCTATCAAGGCCGCTCACGTGGAGATCAAAAAGACCATTGAGTTCATCAACCGCATCGTGGCCGAGCGCGGTAAGCCGAAGATCGATTTTCAGGTGGTGGGTCTGGATATGGACGTGTTCCACGCCATCCAGAACAAGTATCTGGACGACTTCAAGGCCGCTATGGACACCGACGACAAGAATGTGCGCGATGCCGCTCTGCTGCCCATCATGGACAAGATCGCCGAGGAGTACCCCGACCTGACCGCTGCAGACCTTGATCTGGTCAGCTACAAGATGCAGAAGTTCGTGGTGCGCCGCTGGCTGCTGGATGAGGGCAAGCGCGTGGATGGCCGCGGCATCAACGAGATCCGCCCGCTGGCTGCCGAGGTGGGCATCCTGCCCCGCGTGCACGGCTCCGGTATGTTCACCCGCGGCCAGACGCAGGTGCTCACCACCTGCACTCTGGGCGGCACCAAGGACAACCAGCTCATGGACGACCTGACCGATGAGCAGACCAAGCGCTATATCCATCACTACAACTTCCCGCCGTACTCTGTGGGCGAGGCCCGCGCACCGCGCAGCCCTGGCCGCCGCGAGATCGGCCATGGCGCACTGGCAGAGCGTGCTCTGGTGCCCGTGCTGCCCTCTCTGGAAGAGTTCCCCTACACCATCCGCTGCGTGTCTGAGGTGCTCTCCTCCAACGGTTCCACCTCTCAGGCATCCATCTGCGGCTCTACGCTGGCCCTGATGGACGCAGGCGTGCCCATCAAGGCACCCGTTGCCGGCATTTCCTGCGGCCTGATCACCGAGGGCGACCGCTGGATGACCATGCTGGACATTCAGGGCGTGGAGGACTTCCACGGCGATATGGACTTCAAGGTGGGCGGCACCCGCAAGGGCATCACTGCCATCCAGATGGACATCAAGATCGATGGCCTGACCTACGACATCATTGCCGAGGCTTTCGAGAAGTGCCGCAAGGGCCGCCTGTATATTCTGGACGAGATCATCAAGCCGGTGATCGCAGAGCCCCGCCACGAGCTGAGCCGCTACGCACCCAAGATGTTCAGCATGATGATCCCCACCGATAAGATCAAGGACGTGATCGGTAAGGGCGGCAAGGTCATTCAGGACATCTGCGCTACCTGCAACTGCAAGATCGACGTGCAGGAGGACGGCCATGTGTTTGTCTCTGCTGTGGATCAGGAGGACGCAAAGCGCGCCATCTTTACCATCAAGACCATTGTGGAGGACCCCGAGATCGGTGCCATCTACAAGGGCAAAGTGACCCGCCTGATGAACTTTGGTGCCTTCGTTGAGATCGCACCGGGCAAGGAAGGTCTGGTGCACATCTCCAAGCTGGACACCAAGCGTGTGGAGCGCGTGGAGGATGTGGTAGCCGTGGGCGATGCCATCGTGGTCAAGGTGACCGACATCGACCAGCAGGGCCGTATCAACCTGAGCCGCCGCGATGCCATTCTGGCGCTGGAAGCCAAGCGCGCCGAGCAGCAGGCACAGCAGCAGTAAACCCTGACTGCATAAAAGAAACCGAAAAAGAGGACCCGATGCATCTGCGTCGGGTCCTCTTTGTTGTATCAGAATAAAATTATACTGTGCGGTACTTGCGATCCAGCGCCCAGCCGAATGCAAACAGCACCACACCGCTGACAGCCAGCACCGGCACGGGCCAGTTCAGCTGACCGGTCTGCGGCAGACCGCTCATTACCGGGTTATCCGGGTGGCCCGGCAGAACGGGGCTGTCTGGATTACCGGGTGCTGCCGGATGATCCGGATGGCCCGGAGCCACGGGATTGTCCGGATTACCGGGAGAGACCGGGTTATCCGGGTTGTCCGGCGGGGTAGGCGTATCAGGATAATCGGGCGTAGGCGGGGTAGGGGGCGTAGGCGGCGTGTCCGGCTTGGTGGGGGTGTAAGCACCCACCTTGGGGCTGGCATCCACCGCATAATTCCACTTGCCATCCTCCGCCATGGGCAGAGAGACAAGGAACGGATTGATCGGCTCATAGCCCTTGGAAGCCTCGGTCTGCACGATCAGATACAGGCCCAGCTCCAGACCACGGAAGGTCACGTTGCCGTCCGCATCAATGGTCTTTGTGGTGCCCTCGGCGCTTTGGGGCAGATACTCCTGCAGCTGGGCCGCAAGGGTGCTGTCGGTCAAATCACCCAGCGCAATGCCGCAGCCGTAGAAATCGCCGCAGTATTCGTAGCTCAGGTTGCCGTTTTGGCGCTTTACCTCGGCCACACGGTACAAAGTGAGCTTGCCGCCGCTCAGCGCCTTATCGTTGGCGCTGTCGTACAGCGTAACGCAGATGGTGCCGGTAGTGGGATTGCCGCTGCTGTCCACCAGCTTGATGTTTGCGCTGGTGGCAAGGGCAGGCAGCGCACTTGTTACCAGAAGGCACAGCACCAAAAGCAGGGCCGCAGCGTGCTTTTTGAGATCAGTGCGTTTCATGTTTTTCACCTCTTGTAGATTTGCGTTTGCGGTTGGAGAACAGCAGCCAGAGCAGCAGCACCAGCAGCAGGGGCAGTGCCATGATGGGAGCTGTGATGATCGGTTCGATCTTGATGGCATCGGCTGTTACACGGATGTGCTTGAGCTTGTCCGGCGTTTCGATGCGCCGTCCCCGCACCAGAAGGCGGTGGGAGTTGATGCCGTAGGGGGTGCAGGTCATCAGGGTGACGTAATCCTTGCCGTCCACCACCTTGAGGTTGTCGGTCTCGGTGGGCAGTACAATGGAGATCTGGTCCACCTCATAGGTCAGCACCCGGTCCAGGATCGTGATGGTGAAGGTGTCGCCCACTTCCAGCTGGTCCAGATTGGTGAACAGCTTGGCGCTGGGCAGGCCCCGGTGAGCCGAAATGACCGCGTGGGTGCTGCCGCCGCCCACCGGCAGGCTGGTGCCCTCCAAGTGGCCTGCGGCGATCTGCAGCACGCCATCGCTGGTGCCGTGGTAGATGGGCAGCTCCACACCGATCTTTTCAATGGTGATGTAGCCCATAATGCCGGTGCCGGTCACATCCAGCGTGCTTTCGTAGGTGGGAAAGCGCTGCGGGAAATACAACGCATCCGGGTCTGCGGCGATCTGCGCATTGAACGCATCTGCCGCCTCGAAATAGGCGCTGTAGTCTGCATCGGTCAGATTGTCCACATCCTCGGCATAGGTGGCCACAGCACGGGACTGATGCAGCTGGTTGACGTAATCGCTGAGGGTGGGGTATAACATCACGGATAGACCCACGAAAAAGACGAGGATCAGGATGACGGTGCTTTTGTTCTTTTTCATGGGCTACTCCCTAATGTTATAAGGATAGGAGCGGGGGCCTTGCGGCCCCTTTGCTCCGGGTTCTTGGGGGAAATGGAGCTTACTTGTTCTCCATGCGCTTCTTGGTGACCAGCAGAACGATGGCCGCAACCATCAGGCCGCCGCCGACCACATAGAAGATGGTAGTGCCGATGCCGCCGGTGGAGGGCAGGGTAATGCCGCCGGCTTTTTTGTTGATGATGGTGGTGGACAGTTTGGAGCTATCAAGATTAACTCTGTTTCCGTCGTGCGTTGCAGAAATGACGATTGGAGTATCGGTACAGGTACTGTAACCTTCAGGAGTGGTGGTCTCCCTCAGGTAGTAGGTGCCAGCGTCCAGACCCTTGACATTGAACTGACCATTAGCGGCGGATTTCATTTCAACAGCTTCTTTACCGGTTGCGTTCTTGATGGGGTAGTAGAATTCGCCGTCTTGGTAGAGCTTCACTTCATTCTTACAATCCGCATCGCTGTACAGCTTGAAACCAGCGCCCGCCAACTCGTTGCCCGGGGTATCATCATCGTGATACTTGGTGTTGTTCAGCTGGTAGGTGTACACATAGACTTCGCTTTCGGGAGTGTAGTTGGGAGTGTAGCCCCAGTATTCGCCGTCGGGTCTGGGGTTATTAGAGTACTGGAGCCGTACGCTGTTTTTGTTCTCGGCAGAGCCATTGACAGCGGCATTTTCGTTCAGGTGTGCAGTATAGGTGACCGTAATAGTCGCGCCGTCATTCAAATTGAGCCCTGGTACACAGGTCTTGACATTATCAATGCTCAGTTTGAAGAAGGACTGAGGATCGTTCGGTGTAAGTGTATAGTTAGCAGCATCGATCACTTGTGAAGCACCGCCATCGCCATTTGTGATTTCCACCGTATCCAATTTGTCAAAGCTAATGCCATTGGACAAGGTATCATTGAAGCAAACAGTGTACTTATTATAGTAATCGTAAGCACGGCCTTCGCTTGCGGGCAACTTAGCGATCAGCCTGAACTTGAACTCTTCGTTGATTGCATGGTCAGCGGAACTGCCCCAACCGTTATTGTCACCAGAAGAGCTTCCATCGTCGTTGTCGTAGACTTTCTTCTCAACAGTGGGCTTTACAACCTTAGGCGTAATTTGAACGTGATAGTGGTCTTTGTTAACCTTCAGCAGGAAGGAATTGTAGGCATGATAGGAATCGTTATTAGCGTCACTGCTAAAGGAGGAAGTATCAACGATCAGATAATAACCTGCCTCTTCAAGTTTGAAGCCATTGGTGTGACCACCTTGAAGGACGGGTGTCGAGTCTCCATCCGAGTAGACATAGTTGCATACACAACGCGCAAAAGCGATGCTGTTATTATCGGAATCACTCCATTGGCTGATAACCGCAGCAGCTTCCTGAGGAGTGAAACTAGTTTCAAACTTATCGCCGATGGTAAGATCTTCCGTCAACTGCGCCAGAAACTCGTTAGGATGAGCGATGCTGCTGCCCCACCCAACGTTGGAAATCGTATTGTCATCACTAACATCACCCGTGAAGATCTGGAAAGCGTCGTAACAGTGGTTTTGGCCGAGGTCCTCCTCAGTCTCCCAATAGTTGCCTGCAAACGCCGGGATCGCCATGGCGCACACCATGGCAACTGCCAGCAGTGCGGCCAGCAGCTTTTTGATTACTTTCTTCATCATGATTTGCGAAAGTCTCCTTTCAAGTTTTTCTGATTCCTATTTTCAGGGTCTGCTTCCGGCGCAGAATCAATTTTGCCGCCGTGTCAGGAAGGATGCAGGCTTTTTAACGTGCCCTCCTTTCGCGTCTGCGCTTTCTGCAAACCCCGCACACCAGAGCGGCAAGCATCAGCGCACCGCCGCCTGCTGTATACAGTTTGGTACCGGCCCCGCCGGTAGAGGGAAGTTCGTAGTCGGACGGATCGGCCTGACTGGTGATCACAAGGCTGTCGGTTTTTACCGACTCTTCGGCATCATCGCTGATGGGCGTATCCAGAATCTTGATGTTATTGATTACTTTACCGTCAACAGCCGTTTCGCCAAAGTCCTTCAGCTTGACGGTGTAGCGGATAGAATAGGTGCCTGCGGCAATGGGGGAACCGGCAGAACCCAAGGTGATCTTGCGCTCACCATTATCATCTTCCCAAGTGATGCCGAGCGTTGTATTGCCGTTTTCCATGCTGAGCCGGAGCGAGTCTTCGACATATTCGGCGGTTACGCCGGTGGGCAGGGTCATGCTGTCCGCAAGCGTCAGCGGGCCGGCCTGTTCGTTCTGGACCACAAGCGTAACAGTGTAATCCAGGTAGGCGTCGCTGCCATCGGGGCGCGGGTCCTTCACGCTCTGGTTAAGGTCATAGTTCTTATCGTCTTTTTTATCCTCATCGGGGGTTTCATCCGGGTTGATGGTGATATTAAGGATGTAACCTTCTTTGACCTTGATCTGATTAAAGCCGCTGCTGGTGACCTCGCTCTGGTTCCACTGGAAATTGAAGGCAACGTTGCTGGTGACCTTGGCATCGGAAGGATCGGCGCCTGCCTCCTCTTTCTGCTTGATATAGTTTTGGTCGTACCGCAGCACGGCGTACCAGCAGCCGTCATTCCCCTTGAGCAGCTGGTAGCTGCCGCAGGTGTCATAATTGCCGGTATCTTCCAGTTTGCCGGAGATAAGCTCATCGTTCAGCACATCAAAGCTCTTGGGCAGTTTAACATGGACACAGTAGTCGTTGTCATCGATCGCTTTGGCCGGGATATCTGTGACGGTAAGGCTGCTGTGCAGAAGCTCCGAAATGGTGGTGACGTTGGTATCCTCGTATTCAGTGCCATTCTTGCGCTGCACCTCCAGAGCAGTGAGGTAATCCAGTGCATCCAGACCTTTGATGGTGGTAATGGCATCTGCGTCATCTTCAACTTTGTAATCCGGCGTAGCCACGCCGTAATCGGCCTGTTGCGCATTTGCCACAGACACCAGCGTTGTCACCTGCGAAGCATTCAGCGTGACTTTAGCCACCTTGCCGTCCACATCGCCGGAGATCACGGTCAGGGTGCCGAAATCTTCGTCCACATCGCTCACGATGCCAACGGTGCTGGCATCCACGGTGTATTCCTCAATGTGGGGCGCGGTGTCGGTGGTGGCCGCAGCATCCATGGAGAGCAGGGCAATGTCGGCATCGGCGGAATCATCCTGCACCTGCAACGGCTGGCTTTCCGCGGCTACAGCCTTGGTCACGGTGCCATTGTAAATGACGATATCACCGGGCATTGCGGCATCAGACGGCAGATCACCGTCAAAATCCATGGCATAGCCGCTGCCGGTCTCTTCGTTGTACAGCGCGCTGCGCAGCTGGCTGTGCAAAGACAGCACGCTGGAAACCTGCGGGATAGCGCTCTGGGGGATATCGGCATATTTCAGGCAGTAGGAAAGGAACATCACGTCCCATGGGCCGTAGTCGTTGCCGTAGTCGTTGCCGTAGCGGGTGTAGTGGCGCACGGTCTCGCCGTCGGCATCGTCCAGCTGGAAGTTGCGCTCGCTCTGCTCATATCCCAGCTGGCTCTCGGCTACGGCCAGCAGGTCGTCGGCCCAGTTGCCGCTCAGCGTGGTGCCGGTCTGTGCCAGCCATTCGTCCTCGTCCTGCGTGCCGTCCAGCGGGTCGGACAGGCAGTTCACCGTGTGGTGATGCTCCGGCAGGCCGCAGACCAGCACTTCCTCGTAGCAGGCATCGGTGTGGTGGTGCACCGGGGTCTCGATCACAGGATCGACCACCACGGGCTTTGCGGCCACCGGCTCCTCAAACAGGGCCACCGGGTCATAATCGGGGTTCACTTCTTCTACAAGCTCGCCCTCTTCCAGACCGCACACCAGCTCATAGGTGGTGGTGTAGCAGCTGTCGTCGTGGGTGTGCTCGAATTTATCGCAGATGAAGGTGACACCATCCTCATCAAAACAGCTGTCGTCGTGGGTGTGCTCTTCTTCCAGGCAGGTCAGCTCCTGCACTTCCTGGTAGCAGTCGTCGGTGTGCTCATGGGGCACAAAGATGTACTCCGGCTCTGCGGAATGGGCTGCAATGCCGGGATCATCCGCATCCACGCCGAACGCATCATCATCCATGTCGAATGTATCATCAAAAGACATGCCGTCGTCCGTCATGGTGGCGTTCCAGTCCTCCGGTTCGCCTTCCTCATAGCCGCACACCAGCTGCTTTTCATAGCAGGCAGCGGTGTGCTCGTGCTCCAACTCGCCGCACAGATAATCGGCCGTCTTGGCAATGCCCACGCCGTGCAGCTGCCAGTTCACGAACAGGCTGGTGGTAAGCGCCAGTGCCAGCAGCAGCGCAGTATAGCGTCTGGCGCGCTGGTGGTTCCGACGGAACTTTTTCTGATATTCTTTCACAATATCCCGCATGATTCCTAAACCTCCTTAGTGGATCAACGAGAAGTTGGACAAGGGCCATACCCGCAAAAAAACCTTGCCTACGATCTGACTTTTTTCCACACAGCCGATCACACTGCTGCGGCTGTCAATGGAGGTGGCCCGATGGTCACCCAGTACGAAATACCGGTTTTCCGGCACCTGATAGGGAAATTTGATGTCGCATTCGCCCAGAGCCAGTTCATCTACATAGGGCTCATCCAGCGTCTGGCCGTTCACAGTGACCACACCGTCCTCGTCCAGTTCGATCACATCACCGGGCAGGCCGATGATGCGCTTGAGCAGAAGCTTGTTCTGCCAGTAAAATCCGCAAAGGTCGCCGGTCTTCATGTCGCTGTCCTTGACCAGCAGAATGATGTCCCGGTCCTGCAGAGTGGGGTTCATGCTGTCGCCGGAGACCTGCAGCACCGGCAGAAACAGGGTGGCCAGCAGCACGGCAACGGCCGCGACCACCAGCAGCGTGTAGACCGTGCTGCGCAGCACCCGCATATAACGGCTGCGGTAGGCCAGACGTTCGCGCTCTGCTTCCACCTCTGCTGTGGATGGAATGGGCGTGAACCTGATCTTTTGCTCTTTCATTTGGCACGCTCCTCCGGCAGGAATTCCGTGCTGTGATAGCCGTCCAGCAGTTCGCTGGCCCGGCGGTCAAAAGCGGCCCGGCGCTGCTGGATCTCCTGCTGCGTCCGGGCAAGCATTGCCTTGCAGTCCGCTTCGGTCTGGGCGCGCTTGCGTGCGGCGGCTTCCGTTTCCGCGTCGCACTGCTGCTGGGTACGGGCCTTCAGGTTCGCAGCCTCGGTCTGTGCCTGTGCAAGGATCTGCTGGGCTTCGGCTTCCGCCTGAGCGCGCAGAGCGCTGGCAGCGGCATCGGTGTTTTTGTTTGCTGCGAGCACCGATGCAACGTATTCATCAGCCGCAGCCTGCGCCGCTTCAAACACCTTGTTCAGCTCCAGTGCAGCCTGCGCAATGGAACCTGCGTTTTCAATATGGATCTGCCGTTCCTGCAGCTGGGCAGACAGGGCAGCGTTTTCTGCCCGGAGCCGGTCCTCGCTCTGCTTGAGCGCCAGAATGATCTCGACTAATTCGGTGCGGCGCATGTGCCGCAGTTCACGGTCTGGCATAATGATCGATTTCTCCCGCAAAAAGTGGTCGGATTGGGCGAACGAAAACTTTCGACAAATACGAAAATTTTCGCACCACAAAACCACATTTGATATATCAGTTTTCGGCGTGAAAGCGCCAGTTTGATGAATGACCTTCCACCTTATATGTTAGCACAGTATGCGTAACAAAAGCGTAACAAAAATGCCTTTTCCGTGCATTTTTTTGCCAAAGCCAAAGAAAAATTGTTTCTTTTGATGTAAACGATTAAAATGCGTTAAAAACAAAAAGAACTGTCCCCACAACGGAGACAGTTCTTGAAAAACAGATGAAAATAGAAGCCGGATCAGAAGCTCTTCAGCAGATCGCCCAGAGTCAGGAAGGACTGGTAGATCACGTTGACATTGTTGATGATGGAGCTTGCACCGGAGAAGATGCGGGCAATGGCGTTGAACACCTTACCGACATTCAGGAAGCTGTTGTAAGCGTCGCGGGCACCACCGTCCAGATAGACCATTTCCTCTTCGCTGATGGAGGCATAGTTTGCGGGCAGTTTCATAGTAGACATGGAGATTTTCCTTTCTATTGATAAAATTGATACAGTGTGTGGAAAGACTTAAATAAAGGCAGCCACGGCCAGCGTGGTGATCAGAGCACCGGCTACCGTCAGAACGCTCAAAATCGGGCCGTCATCGTATTCCTGCGCGGTCTGTTCCGGCTGAGCGGGCGTGGATGTGCTGGTGGAAGTGGTGGCATTTTTCACGGTCCAGTGTGCGTACACAGTGGTATCACCGGTAAACACCGTAGAGGTGCTGATTTTTGTGCCGCCCACCGGCTCGGTATACCAGCCGTCAAAGGTGTAGCCTTCCAGCGCAGGCTGCGCGGGCAGGGCACTGAGTTTGCCGCTCAGATTGGTGGTGACTGCCACAGCGGAGCTGCTGCCGCCCATGGCATCCAAACCAATGGTGTAGACCTGCGAATCCTTGTCTTCTGCGGCAAAGGCAGAGGGCAGTGCACAGCAGAGCAGTGCAGCGCTGAGCAGACCGAGGACCAGTATTTTCAAGATCTTTTTCATATGACTCCTCGCTTTCCTGACGAATTGGGATGTGGTGCCTGCCGGGAACGGAAACACCAGAACAGACCTCGATGTCCCCGCCATGAGGCAGTAGACGAAAAAGCCGGGAAGAGGAGGTTTATTCAATCCTATATTTACCACATATAGTGTAACAAAAGCGCAACAAAATGGGCGTATTCTGTTGTTATGATGAAAAAATTGGTTTTTCACAAATTGCAGGCTGCAAAAGGCGGCACAGAGCCGCCGCAAAAGCGGAAAAGTGGAACCTTCCCCTTGTGGAAAAACAAAGAATATGGTATAATATCTTGCACGATGCGCCATCGCCAAGCGGTAAGGCAGGGGACTTTGACTCCCCCATCGTAGGTTCGACTCCTGCTGGCGCAACCAAAAGCCCCGTCATCCTGAAAAGGCTGACGGGGCTTTTTGCATCACTTTTCCACAAAATGCGGCTGAACGGTGCAAAGCTCAGCGGCGGCGGATCTTTCTGGTGGGCTTGCGACGGTTCCAGTTGTTCAAAAGGACCCACGCAAAGTAGATGATGATGGAAATAATACTCAGTGTTATTACAACTTTGAGATACAGACTGCCTAAAAATTCCTGAAAACGCGCCACAGTGAACAGCAGCGGGTTGCGGCTGACATCCTGCCCGGCGATCAGGTCCACCACGCCAATGGTCTCACCGGCAAGCTTTAGCTCCACGGTACCCACCACATCGCCCTGCTGGACAGGGGCACACACGGAATCCGGCAGGTGGAAATATTTCTGGGTCACGCTGCCGTCGCCGGTGGAAGGCAGCAGGGTCATCATGCTGTCGGCGGGATACAGCTGCAGGGAGCTGGTATCGGAGGAATACTTCACCGGGATCTCGGCCAGCGTAAGGTCGGTGTCCAGCGCGGCCTGAATGGAAAAGCTGTCGAACACCCAGTCCATCAGCTTCACGGTCTCGCACAGGGCCGGGCGACGGTTGGCGTAGCCGAAATCGTCGCAGGTGTCCGGGCTTTGCATCACGCAGAAAATATAGGTGGCACCATCCTTATTGGCCCATGAAACATAGCTCTGATTGCCACTGTCGCTTTTGAATGCGGTCACATCGCACATGCCGCCCTGCATGGCGCTGCGGTAGTATTTGCCGCCGCTGGATTTGCTCAGCGCGGCGTTCTGGCTGACCAGAACAGACGAAGAACGGTGTTTTTCTTTGGCGGGCATGGTAAAGCTGGGCGCACCGGAAACCTCCACAAAGGCATCAAAGCTCATCAGATAGCGCAGGATCAGGTACATATCCACGGCACAGGTCACGTTGCCGCTGCTGATGCCGCAGGCATCCGTCCAGGTGCTGCCGGTGGTGCCGATGCGCTGGGACAGGATGTTCATCTGGCTCACCCAGCTCGCGAGGTCGCCGCCAGAAAGGGCATAGGCAAGGCCCATGGCGGCTTCGTTGGCGTTGCGGGTCAGCATGGCGTACATGGCTTCGCGGTAGGTAAAGGTCTCGTTGGAGCGCATATCGGCGTTGTTGGTGTTATAAACGTAATCCGAGATGGCAAAGGGCATCTGGAAGGTGTCGTCCAGATGGTCGGCATAGTTGGTCAGCAGCAGGGCAATGGTCATGTACTTTGTCAGACCACCGGCGGATACCTGCTTTGTGCTGTCCTTATCATAGACGATGATATTGGTATCGGTGTTGACGATATAGGCACTCTGTGCCTGCACCTGATAGACCGGGGTGGGGTCGAACATAGCCCCGGCGGGCAGCACAAGGCAGCTGAACAGGACAGCGAACGACAAAACCAGCGCAAAAATACGTTTCATGTGGACAATTCCTTTAAAAAGCGATAATATAAAACAACAGGCAGCACGGCACAAGCGCCGTGCGCCGGGTAAGAACGAGATCACAGCGGAAGGCTGTATTCTTTATAATAACAGGTTTGGCGGGGTGTGACAAGGCTTATTGTGCCGATTTCACATCCGGTCAGGGAGGACAGGAATGGTATATCTGACAGGGGACACCCACGGCGACATCGACCGCTTCAAGCACGGCAAGCTGCGCTGGCTGGGCAAACGGGATACCGTGGTGGTACTGGGCGACTTTGGCTTTGTGTGGGACGGCAGCAAGGAGGAACAGAAAAAGCTGGATTGGCTGCGCAAGCGCCCGTATACCCTGCTGTTTCTGGACGGCAGCCACGAAAACTACGACCTTTTAAAGCAGTATCCCACCGAGGAACGCTTTGGCGGGAAGGTGCAGGCACTGGGTGGCAATGTGTACCATGTGTGCCGCGGCAGTGTGCTGGAATTGGAGAATAAAAAATACCTGTGCTTTGGCGGTGCGGAAAGCCAGGATGTGGAGGATCGGGAACCCGGCGTGAACTGGTGGAAGGAAGAAATGCCCTCGGATGAGGAATACGCCTTCTGTGAGGAGAACCTTGCAGCCTGCGATTACAAAGTGGATTATGTGCTGACCCACGATGCGCCAAGCAGATTTTTGGATTTTACCGCCCTTGCCAGCGGCGAGACCAACCAGCTGCACAGCTTTCTGGATAAAATTTTGTTGAAGCTGACCTACGACAAGTGGTTTTTTGGCTGCTACCATAAGGATACCCAGCTTTCCACCAAAAGCCGCTGCGTGTTCTGCGATGTGATAAGCATGGGCGAACGGCACGCAAAGCGTTCCGTTCGATAACAGGGGCCGCTGCACCAGCCGTGCAGCGGCTTTTGCATTTGCTGTTGCTTGTGCGCAAAAAACCTCCGGATCAGTTCATGGCTCCGGCTTTCTCGAACATCTGCTGCACCTGCTGTTCCAGCAGTGCGTGCTCCGGCGCTTCCAGCAGCGGGTCGTCGGCCAGCATGGCAACGGCTTCCGCCTGCGCAGCGTGCAGGGTGCGGGTGTCGTTCATCAGGTCGGCGATCTGCAGGGTGGGCAGGCCGTGCTGGCGGCTGCCGAAAAAGTCGCCGGGGCCGCGGGTCTCCAGATCGTACTGCGCCACCGCAAAGCCGTCCGTGGTGCTGCACAAAAATTTCAGCCGCTTTTGTACGTTTTCGCTTTGGTTGTCGCTGACAAGAAAGCACCAGCTCTCCGCTGCACCGCGTCCCACGCGGCCGCGCAGCTGGTGCAGGGCGCTCAGACCGTAGCGCTCTGCGTTTTCGATCACCATTACGCTGGCATTGGGCACATCCACACCCACCTCAATGACGGTGGTGGACACCAGTGCGTCCAGCCGTCCGGCTTTGAAGTCCTCCATCACGGCAGCTTTCTCCTTGGGTTTGAGCTTGCCGTGCATCAGGCCTACCCGGCGCTCCGGCAGCAGGGCTTTGGCAATGTCCTCGTAGTAGCTCTTAACGGCGTTCAGCCCGCCATCCGGTGTGTCCTCGATGGCGGGGCAGACCAGATACACCTGCCGCCCTCTACCAATCTCCTGATCGAGAAAATGGTAGAGGTCGCGCCGCTTTTTGCCGGTGATGCAGCGGGTTTTGACCGGGGTGCGGCCCGGCGGCAGCTCGTCCAGAATGGAGATGTCCAAATCGCCGTAGATGAGCAGGCCCAGCGTGCGGGGAATGGGCGTTGCACTCATCACCAGCAGGTGCGGATTCGCGGCCTTTTCGGCCAGCATTCCGCGCTGCCGTACCCCAAAGCGGTGCTGCTCGTCGATCACGGCAAGACCAAGCCGGGCAAACTCTACGCCTTCGCTGAGGATGGCGTGAGTGCCCACCACAAGGTCGGCTTCGTCGTTCCGGATGGCGGCAAGGGTGGTGCGGCGTGCAGCGGCCTTCATGCCGCCGGTCAGCAGGGCCACCCGCATCCCGAAAGGGGCAAGCATCCGGTTCAGGCCTTCGGCGTGCTGGGTGGCCAGAATTTCTGTCGGGGCCAGCAGCGCGGCCTGGTACCCCGCTCGGATGCAGGCCCAGATGGCGGCAGCCGCCACCAGCGTTTTGCCGCTGCCCACATCGCCCTGCAAAAGGCGGTTCATGGAAGTCTCGCCCGCCATGTCGGCCAGAATCTCGCTCACGGCCCGGCGCTGGGCTCCGGTGGGGGAAAAGGGCAGGCTGGCCCAGAACAGGGACGGGTCGGCAAGCTGCATGGGCGCACCGGTGGCAGCGGCACCCCGGTTTTTCATCCGGCCAATGCCCAGCTGCAAAACCAGAAGTTCTTCATAGATCAGCCGCCGCCGGGCTGCATAGGCCTGCTCTTCGGTGGCAGGGCAATGGATGGCCCGTACGGCATCTGCCTTGGAGAGCAGACGGTATTTTGCCAGCATTTCCGGCGGAAGAGGGTCGGGCAGAAGCTCTGCATGGGGCAGCAGCTGCCGCACGCACTTGGCGATGGCATTGCTGGTCAGGCCCTCGGTCTGGGGGTAGACCGCTTCAAAAGGAGAAGCCTTGATCTGCTCGGCGGTGCGCACCTGCGGGTTGACCATCTGGCGGCGCAGCATCCCGCCGGTAACGATGCCCTGAAAATAATATTCCTGCCCCAGCTGCAGCTTCTGGGCGGCATACGGATTATTGAACCATGTGATCTCCAGACTGGACACATCGTCCCCGGCAGTGATGCGCTCCATCCGCCGCCCGCCCGGCAGGATACGCCCGCCGGGTTTGGCGAACACCTCAGCCCTGACGACGCACTCCACATCGGTGGGCGCTTCGGCGATGGAATAGGGTTTGGTGAAGTCGATATATCTGCGCGGGTAGTGGCACAGCAGGTCGGCCAGCGTCACGATGCCCAGCTTCTCGAACCGCTCAGCGGTCTTGGGGCCAACGCCCTTCAGGTAGCGCACCGGCGTATCCGGGGTGAGGGTGGTATGGTTTTCGGCGGGCATGGCGTGTCAGCTCCTTTTTTGGATGCAATATAGCCATTGTAACACGGAGCGGCAGCGGATGCAAATGGCCCAAAAAGGAAAAACCGGCAGGACCTTTGCCTTTGGGCAGGAACTGTGGTACACTCGGAAGAAAAAGAGGGGAGAATATTTATGGAGATCCGTAAGGGGACCTTAAAGGACTTGGAGGCCATTGCAGCGGTGGAGGCGGCCTGCTTCCCGGCGGCAGAGGCGGCTACGGCAGAGGAGTTTGCCGGGCGGCTGCAGCAGTACGGCAATCATTTTTGGCTGCTGTGGGAGGGGGAAAGGCTGCTGGCCTTTGTGGACGGCTTTTGCACCGACTGGCCGGACCTGACCGATGAGATGTACGCCGACGCCTCCCTCCACCGGGAGAATGGTGCCTGGCAGATGATCTTTGGGGTAAACACCATCCCGGCCTGCCGCAGACAGGGGTACGCCGGGCAGCTGCTGCAGCAGGCCATTGCCGACGCCCGGGCCCAAGGCCGGAAGGGGCTGGTACTGACCTGCAAGGAGGCCCTGGTGCACTACTATGCAAAGTTCGGCTTTGTGAACGAGGGCGTTTCCGGCTCCACCCACGGGGGCGTGGTGTGGTACCAGATGCGGCTGAAGTTCTGAGGGGGACGATCTGGAATGGCCTACGCCTTGCTCCGGCCGTATTCAGCGGAAGAATAATTTTTAAGAGAGCAATGCCGGAGCGTCCGCGGAAGCTCCGGCATTGCATTTTCACTGGAGAGGGCGTAAAGGTAGACGGCATTTGCAGTGCCGCTTTCTGCGAAAGTGCGGCACTGCGGCAGACTTTTCGGCTTAACTGCAAAGTGACCGGTTTCGCCAGAGGCTCTCCCTTTGAGGAAAGACTTCCCCCGCTCCGGGGGAAGATGTCACCGCAGGTGACAAAAGGGGGAGTCTGTCACCGTAGGTGACGGAGAGGGCGAGGAGGCTGATAGGGAACAACGCAAAACAAAAAAATCCCGGAAGCTTCAGCTTCCGGGAATCTTTTGGAGGTGACGACCAGATTTGAACTGGTGGATGAGGGTTTTGCAGACCCTTGCCTTACCACTTGGCCACGTCACCATATTTAGGAGTGAATTTCCACTCCTGTTGGAGCGGCCGACGAGGCTCGAACTCGCTACCTCCACCTTGGCAAGGTGGCGCTCTACCAGATGAGCTACGGCCGCATATTCGGTGCATTTTACCTTGCACCCATCATTTCTGATGCCCTGAAAACAAGTTTCAAAGTAGGTGAAAGCTTGCGCTTTCTTGGTGGCGACCCGGATCGGGCTCGAACCGACGACCCCCAGCGTGACAGGCTGGTGCTCTAACCAACTGAGCTACCGGGCCATATTGGAGCAACTGTTGCTGCTCCGTTATGGAGCGGCCGACGAGGCTCGAACTCGCTACCTCCACCTTGGCAAGGTGGCGCTCTACCAGATGAGCTACGGCCGCATATTGGAAACCCTGCTGGGTTTCCTTGACTGGTGCCTCCGATCGGAATCGAACCAATGACACGGGGATTTTCAGTCCCCTGCTCTACCGACTGAGCTACAGAGGCGCACCGGACGATGATTATTATACCTGAAATTTCGATTTTGTAAAGGGGTAAATCCAAATTTTTTTCAGAAAATTGAAACTTTCTTGATTTTGGTCGCTCCAGCGCGTAAAATAAGAATGACTTTTTTCAACCTGCTTTTGGCACATCCGGCACAGGACGTGCTGTGTGCGGGCGCGCCAAACAGAAATTGACAAATTCAACAACCTATGGTTTAATGAAAATGAAATGATTCAGGCGCTTTTGCCCTTTTTCTCTGTGTATACCTATATTATAGTAAGAAAAGGGCAGAGGCGTTTTATGATTTGACTACAGACGGCCCGCTTTTTGCAAGAAAGGCCGGGCCGGGAGGAGCAGCATGGCAAAAAAACAGGAATATGGCAACGAGAGCATTACTTCTTTGAAGGGTGCTGACCGTGTGCGTAAGCGCCCGGCCGTTATCTTTGGCTCAGACGGCGTGGAGGGCTGCGCCCACTCCATCTTTGAGATCGTCTCCAACTCCATCGACGAAGCCCGCGACGGCCACGGCGATACCATCAACGTGACCCGCTGTAAGGATGGCAGCGTCATCGTTGAGGACTTTGGCCGCGGTATGCCCGTGGACTGGAACAACGGCGAGGGACGCTACAATTGGGAGCTGTTGTTCTGCGAGATGTATGCAGGCGGCAAGTATGGCGAGGGTGAGGATAACTACGAGTTCAGCCTTGGCTTGAACGGTCTGGGCCTGTGCGCTACCCAGTATGCTTCTGCATGGATGACCGCCGATATCTACCGTGACGGATACCACTATCACCTTGATTTTAAAAAGGGCGAGAATGTGGGCGGCCTGCAGAAGGAAGCCTACAAGGGCCGCCGCACCGGCAGCATCATTCACTGGAAGCCGGACGACGAGGTGTTCACCGACATCGATGTGCCCGGCAGCTACTATAAGGATACCCTGCGCCGTCAAGCAGTGGTCAACGCAGGCCTGACCCTGAACTTTACCGATGAAAAAGAGAAAGACCCTGCCACTGGCAAGGCGTGGTACGAGAGCTGGTGCTATGAGCACGGCATCGCGGACTATGTGGCCGAGGTGGCAGGGGAGGATACCCTGACCCCGGTGTTCAGCTGCGAGAGTGAGGCATCCGGCCGGGACCGCGAGGACCAGCCGGATTACAAGGTGCGCATGAGCGCGGCGTTCTGCTTCTCCAATAAGGTGCAGATGCTGGAATATTACCACAACTCTTCCTGGCTGGAGCACGGCGGCAGCCCGGAGCACGCGGTGCGCACCGCCTTTGTCTATCAGATCAACAAGTACCTGAAGGAAAAGAACCTCTATAAAAAAGGTGAGAGCGCCATCAGCTTTCAGGATGTGCAGGACTGCTTGGTGTATGTCTCGTCCAGTTTTTCCACCCGCACCAGCTACGAGAACCAGACCAAAAAGGCCATCACCAACAAATTCGTCTCGCAGGCTATGACCGACTTCCTCAAGCATTATCTGGAAGTGTATTTTCTGGAAAAGCCGGACGAGGCCCAGAAGATCTGCCAGCAGGTGCTGGTGAACAAGCAGAGCCGTGAGCATGCGGAAAAAACGCGCCAGAGCATCAAAAAAACGCTGTCCACCCAGATCGACCTTGCCAACCGGGTGCAGAAATTCGTGGACTGCCGCACCAAGGATGCATCCCGCCGCGAGCTGTATATCGTGGAGGGCGATTCCGCTATGGGTGCGGTCAAGTCCAGCCGCGACAGTGAATATCAGGCCATCATGCCCATCCGCGGCAAAATTTTGAACTGCCTGAAGGCCGACTATGCCCGCATCTTTAAATCGGATGTCATCGTGGACCTCATCAAGGTGATGGGCTGCGGCGTGGAACTGGGCGGCAAACACAACAAGGAGCTGGCCACCTTCAATCTCGATAATCTGCGGTTCAATAAAATCGTCATTTGTACCGATGCCGATGTGGACGGCTACCAGATCCGCACGCTGGTGCTCACCATGCTCTACCGCCTGACCCCGACCCTGATCGAGAAGGGCTATGTGTATATCGCAGAGTCGCCGTTGTATGAAATTACAACGAAAGACCGCACTTATTTTGCATACACCGAGCCGGAAAAGACAGCGTTTCTGGAAGAGATCGGCGAGAAAAAATACACCATCCAGCGCTCCAAAGGTCTGGGTGAGAACGACCCCGAGATGATGTGGCTGACCACCATGAACCCGGAGAGCCGCCGTCTGATCAAGGTGATGCCCACCGATGTGGTGCAGACTGCGCAGGTGTTCGATATCCTGCTGGGTGATAACCTTGCAGGCCGCAAGGAACACATTGCGCAGCACGGCGCAGAATATCTGGACGATCTGGATGTGAGCTGATGATTTTAAATTGCCTCCGCTTGCGCTCTGGCAATGACAGAGGTAACGTTATTTTAATTTGGTGATTTGTCGCAGCCTGCGGGCTGCTCCAAATCACGTTTTCACGAAGAAGGCCCCAACGGGTCACGGCATTTTAAGGGAAAAATGCAGAAAACCGGAACGGCTCCATCTGTGAAAGAGCAGCTCAGGATGGCCCGCAGGCCATCCTGAGCTGCAAAAATAAAAAATATTTTCCGCTGAATATGGGCAGAGCGAGAGCGGCGCCCATTTAAAATCGTCAAGAGGTTAGAAGATGCCTAGAAAATCGACCAAGAAAACACTCAAGCCGGTGCGCCCGCAGCTGGGCGACAGCGTTGAAATTTTAAATGCCGGCAGTGTGCTGGAGGACCCCATCACCCGCACGCTGGAAACCAACTATATGCCCTACGCCATGAGCGTCATCGTCAGCCGCGCGCTGCCAGAGATCGACGGCTTCAAACCGGCGCACCGCAAGCTGCTGTACACCATGTACGAGATGGGCCTGCTCAAGGGCGCACGCACCAAGTCTGCCAACATCGTGGGCAGCACCATGCACCTGAACCCCCACGGCGATGCCGCCATCTACGACACCATGGTGCGCATGGGCCGCGGCAACGAGAGCCTGCTGGTGCCCTTTGTGGACAGCAAGGGCAACTTTGGCAAGGCCTACAGCCGCGATATGTCCTGCGCTGCTGCCCGTTACACGGAGGCGAAGCTCGAGGGTGTGTGCGAGGAGCTGTTCCGGGATATCGACAAGGAGACCGTGGATTTTGTGCCCAACTACGACAGCACCACCACCGAGCCTACCCTGCTGCCGGTCACATTCCCCACCATTCTGGCCAACAACACGCTGGGCATCGCGGTGGGCATGGCATGCAACATCTGCTCCTTCAATCTGGTAGAGCTGTGCGCCACCACCGTGGCCCTGATGAAGGACGAGCACCACGACATCTCCACCACCATGCCCGCCCCGGACTTCGTGGGCGGCGGTCAGATTTTGTACGATGAAGCGCAGATGCGTGAAATTTACGAGAACGGCCGCGGCAGCGTGAAGGTACGCGCCCGCTACAATGTGGTGCCGGGCGAAAACATGATTGAGGTCACCCAGATCCCGCCAACCACCACGGTGGAGGCCATCATGGACAAGATCGCAGAGTTGGTCAAGGCCGGCAAGGTCAAGGAGATCAGCGACATGCGTGACGAGACCGACCTGAACGGTCTGAAGCTGACACTGGACCTCAAGCGCGGCGTGGATGCCGACAAGCTGATGGCAAAGCTGTTTAAGGCTACCCCTCTGGAAGACAGCTTCAGCGCTAACTTCAATATTCTGGTGTCCGGCCAGCCCCGCGTGATGGGCGTGCGCGAAATTCTCAAGGAGTGGACGGCCTTCCGCGTGGAGTGCGTGCGCCGCCGCACCTACTACGACCTGCACGGCAAGGAAAAGCGCCTGCACCTGCTCAAGGGTCTTGCTGCCATCCTGCTGGACATTGACAAGGCAATCAAAATTATCCGCACCACCGAGGAAGAGACCGAAGTGGTGCCCAACCTGATGATCGGTTTTGGCATCGATGAAGTGCAGGCCGACTATGTGGCCGAGATCAAGCTGCGTCATTTGAACCGGGAATATATCCTCAAGCGCACCAGCGAGATCGAACAGCTGGAGAAGGACATTGCCGACCTGAACGATATCCTTGCAAAGCCCGCCCGCATCCGCCGCATCATCATCAATGAGCTGAACGATGTTGCCAAGAAGTACGGCCAGCCCCGCCGCAGCGAGATCCTGTACGATCTGCCTGAGGATGAGAACGGCTCCGAGGAGGAAGAAGCGCCGGATTACCCCGTGACGGTGTTCTTTACCCGCGAGGGCTACTTCAAAAAGATCCCGCCGCAGGGTCTGCGCACCGCCGGTGCCCATAAGCTGAAGGAAGGCGACGAGATCGTGCAGCAGATCGAGACCCGCAACAACGTGGAAGCGCTGTTCTTTACCGACCGCCAGCAGGTGTACAAGGTGCGTCTGGCTGAGCTGGAGGACGGCAAGGTGGCTCAGATGGGCATTTTCATCCCGGGCCGTCTGGGCATGGACGAGGGCGAGAACGTGCTCTCCATGGTGATCACCAGCGACTACAGCGGCTATATGCTGTTCTTCTTTGCCAGCGGCAAGTGCGCGAAAATTCCGCTCAGCTCCTATGCCACCAAGCAGAACCGCCGTAAGCTGCTCAAGGCCTACTGCGACAAGGAACCGCTGGCAAAGCTCTTCTTCCTGCCGGAGGAAACGGAGCTTGCCATCCGCACCAGCGCCAGCCGGATGCTGCTGGTTGGCACGGCGCAGATCGCGGCCAAGGCCACTCGCGACAGTCAGGGCGTGGCGGTGGTCACCCTGAAAAAGAACCAGACCATCGCTTCGGTGGTGCCTGCGGACACGCTGGAGCTGGCGAACCCCCACCGCTACCGTGTGCGCAGCCTGCCCGCTACCGGTGCGCTGCTCCGCGCCGAGGACGAGGGCGAGCAGATGAGCCTGCTGTAAAAAAACTCCCCCAGTCTCGCATTCGCTCGACAGCCCCCTCTAGGATGGGGCCTTTGGCATGGCGGCAAAGCCTCTGGTTGAATTGCAAAGTATCCGGTTTCGCCAGAGGCTCCCTCTCCGAGGGAGCTGGCACGGCGTAAGCCGTGACTGAGGGAGTTCAAGCAGTAGCGGAGACAATTTTAAATCGTTTCTATATAAAAGAGGAAACTGCAATGCAAAACATCGACCTGATCTGTGTGGGCAAGCTGAATGCAAAATATTTCGCCGAGGGCGTGGCCGAGTACCAGAAGCGCCTTGCCGCCTTCGCGTCCTTCCGCATCATTGAGCTGCCGGAGGAAAAGATCGAGGAGAAGAACGCCTCGGATGCCGTGGTAAAAAAGGCACTGGACAAGGAGGGCAAGGCCATCCTGTCCAACGTGCGCAAGGGTGCTGCCATCGTGGCCATGTGCATCGAGGGCAGGCAGATCTCCTCCGACGAGCTGGCCCAGTTCCTTGCCGACCGCGCAAACAGCGGGGCAGGGGATGTGGCCTTTGTGATCGGCTCGTCCCACGGCCTGTCCGATGAGGTGAAAAAGGCCGCTGCCCTCAAGTTCAGCATGGGACGCATCACCATGCCCCACCAGCTGGCCCGCCTTGTGCTCACGGAACAGATCTACCGTGCCTGCACCATCAATGCAGGAATGAAATACCATAAATAAGTGCAAAAACCGGTCTGTTCCCCAAAGCAGGCCGGTTTTCGGCTTTACAAGCGGCGCAAAACATGGTACAGTAAAGATACTGTGCTTTCCCTTTGAAAAGCACGCCCGGCAGTGGGGAAAGCTGCCGGAACGATACAACAACGACACGGCAAACCAGCCGCGGACGGAAAGGATGTACTACAATGGAACAGAGCGAAAAGACCCTTGATATGATCGTCAATCTCTGCAAGAACCGTGGTTATGTGTTCCCCGGTTCCGAGATCTACGGCGGTCTGGCCAACAGCTGGGACTACGGTCCTCTGGGCGTCGAGTTCAAGAACAATGTCAAAAAGGCATGGCTGAAGAAATTCGTGCAGGAAAGCCCCTATAATGTGGGTCTGGATGCAGCCATCATCATGAACCCTCAGACCTGGGTGACCACCGGCCACGTCTCCAGCTTTTCGGACCCCCTGCTGGACTGCCGCGCCTGCAAGGCACGCCACCGCGCCGACAAGCTGATCGGCGAGGAGCACCCCGAGGTGAACGTGGATGCCATGAGCTTTGACGAGATGGATGCTTTCATCGCAGAGCATGAGGACATCGTGTGCCCGGTGTGCGGCAAGCACGATTTTACCCCCATCCGCAAGTTCAACCTGATGTTCAAGACTGCCATCGGCGTTACTGAGGATAGCTCTTCCACCTGCTATCTGCGTCCTGAGACCGCACAGGGCATCTTTGTCAACTTTGCCAACATCCAGCGCACCACCCGCCGCAAGCTGCCCTTCGGCGTGTGCCAGGTGGGCAAGGCTTTCCGCAACGAGATCACCCCGGGCAACTTCACCTTCCGCACCCGTGAGTTCGAGCAGATGGAGTGCGAGTTCTTCTGCAAGCCCGGCACCGATCTGAAATGGTTCGCTTACTGGAAGGACTATTGCGAGAACTGGCTGCTGAGCCTTGGCATCAAGAAGGAGCACCTGCGCCTGCGTGACCACGAGCCTGCAGAGCTGGCCTTCTACAGCCGCGCTACCACCGATATCGAGTACGCCTTCCCGTTCACCGACTGGGGTGAGCTGTGGGGCATCGCGGATCGTACCAACTACGACCTGACCCGCCATCAGGAAGCTTCCGGCAAGAGCCTGGAGTACTTCGACAGCGAGACCAACGAGCACTACATCCCCTACGTCATTGAGCCGTCTCTGGGCTGTGACCGTGTGGCTCTGGCTTTCCTGTGCGAAGCATACGACGAGGAGCACCTGACCGACAGCAAGGGCAAGGAGGATATCCGCACCGTGCTGCATCTGCATCCGGCTCTGGCTCCCTACAAGTGCGCCGTGCTGCCCTTGAGCAAGAAGCTGGGCGAGAAGGCTATGGAGATCCGCAACGAGCTGAGCAAGTACTTCATGGTGGATTACGACGATACCGGTTCCATCGGCAAGCGTTACCGCCGCGAGGACGAGATCGGCACCCCGTACTGCATCACTGTGGACTTTGATACCGTGGGTGACGAGGCCAAGGGCATTGCCGCCGACAACTGCGTCACCGTCCGTGACCGCGACACCATGGAGCAGGTGCGTATGCCCATCTCCGAGCTGAAGGCTTATATCGAGAGCAAGATCGAGTTCTGAGAAAATTTCGCTTTCAGGCGATAAAAACAGCCCCGCCGTTGCAATTTCGGCGGGGCTGTGCTATAATACAAATAAAGAAAGTGCTGTCTGGCAAACGGTCAGTACCTTTCCGGCGCGATAATCAAAAGATGACCGCTCAGGTTTGGACGCTGAGGGCGGTCATTTTTTGTTGTTGAAGATCTTCCACGCGATATCGAAAATGCCAAAGCTCACGGTTGCAAGCAATGTGAGCAGAGCCAGAGTTTCTAAAAGCGTCATGAAGCATCACCCCCTTCGCTGCAAAGCGTCGGGGTACGACAAAAATGTTCGCCTTCCCGACGCAGGGCCGAAAAGGCATAGACCGCCTGCCGTATGTAGACAGCACTTTCAAAAGACAGTATAACAGACGTTTCCTGCTTTTTCAACAGCGGGAGGTGTCTGTTTTCTTTTTACTGGACAGAACGGCTTGTACCGGGTATACTGAAAAACAGAAAAACATGATTTTTACACCGCAGGAGGTTCTACCGTGGAAAACTTTGACGAACTGCTGAAAAAATATGCCGATTTCATCGTCCGGGTGGGGGTGAACCCGCAGCCCGGACAGACCCTCATCATCAACTGCCCGCTGGAGGGCGCGCCGCTGGCGCGGCTGTGCGTGCGTAGTGCCTACGAAGCCGGTGCCCGGGATGTGCAGGTGAACTGGAGCGATGACGCTGTGGCCCGCGCCCGCATGGAGCTGGGCAGCGAGGAGGCCCTGACCGACCTCAAGCCATGGCAGCTGCGCCGCTATCTTGACTATGCCGAAAGCGAGGGCGGCGTGTGTGTACTGCATCTCATTGCGGACGACCCGGAGCTGTATGCGGGCATTGACGGCAATAAGATCAGCCGGGTGAATGCCGCCCGCCGCGCCTTTATGGAGGAGTGGCAGGAGTACACCATGAACGACCGGGTGCAGTGGTCCATTGCGGCCCTGCCCAGTGTGCCGTGGGCAAAGAAGGTCTTCCCGGAGCTGGACGCGGATGCCGCCATGGAAGCGCTGTGGAAGCTGATCTTTGACGTGTGCCGGGTCACCGGTGGCGACCCGGTGAACGAGTGGCAGGCCCATATGGAGCGGCTCAGCACTCTGCGGGATAAAATGAACGCGCTGGACTTGGAAAGCGTGCATTTTGAGAGCAGCAATGGCACGGACCTGACCGTGGGTCTTGCGGATCAGGCTGTGTGGGAAAGCGCCGCCAGCAAGAGCGAAAAGGGCGTGGTGTTCCTGCCCAACATCCCCACGGAGGAAGTGTTCACTGCGCCCCACAAGGACAGGGTAGAGGGCGTTGTCTACGGCACAAAGCCCTATGTGTTCAACGGCCAGCTCATCAAGGACTTCCGTGTCACCTTTGAGAAGGGCCGGGTTGTGGACTACCACGCCGAGCAGGGACAGGTGCTGCTGGGCCGTCTGCTGGACGGCGACGAAGGCTCCCGCAGCATTGGCGAAGTGGCACTGGTGCCGGCAAGCAGCCCCATCAATCGCAGCGGCAAGCTGTTCTACAGCACGTTGTTTGACGAAAATGCCGCCTGCCACATCGCTTTTGGTGCCAGCTACCCCGGCACCACGAAGGGCGGCACGGCGCTGACGAAGGAAGAGCTGCTGGCCCGCGGCATGAACCAGTCCCGCCTGCATGAGGATGTGATGATCGGTGCAGAGGACAGCCATATCACCGGCAAATGCCGCGATGGCCGCACCGTGGAGCTGTTCCGGGACGGCGTGTGGGTGCTGTAAAAGACCCTGCGGCGAAAAAAATCTGCGAAAATGCTTGCATAATCGCGGGATGTATGGTATATTCTAGTAGTACGATATAGTTTAACCTGAAACGTGGGCCGCAAGGTCCGCGTTTCTTGTTTGTTTGGAGGTTTTTTATGGCGAAGCAGTCTGGCGGCAACACCGCCCAGAGAGTCGAAGCGCTTGTCCGCCCCACCGTGGAGGGCATGGGCCTGCGCCTGTGGGATGTGGTTTTTGAAAAGGAAGGTCCAGACTGGTATCTTCGCGTGCTCATCGACAAGGACGGCACCATGGATACCGACACCTGCGCGGATGTTTCCCATGCGCTGGACCCCATCCTTGACGAGGCAGACCCCATCGACCAGAGCTATTATCTGGAAGTGGGCAGCCCCGGCCTTGGCCGTAAGCTGACCCGCCCGGAGCACTATGAAGCCCTCAAGGGCCAGAAGATCCGGGTAAAGCTCATCCGCCCGAATGCAGACGGCGTGCGTGAGTTTTCCGGTATCCTGACAGGCCGCGAGGGCAGCACCGTTACGGTGAACACCGATGCGGGCGCTGTCACCTTTGAGGTGAACGCCGCATCCAGCGTGAACCTGTGCGACGATGAAGACCTGTTTGACTAACATAGATAGAGAGTAAATTACAGGAGGAACCCGAAAAATGGCAGCAGCGAACAATGAATTTTTTGAAGCTCTCTCCATGCTGGAGCACGAGCGCGGCATCACCGCAGAATACCTGATCGAAAAGATCAAGGCTGCGATCATCATTGCCGTCAAGAAGAACTATGAGGTGGAAGAGGACCACGTGAAGGTGGATATCGACCCCGCCGCAGGCCGCTTTGATGTGGCCCTGATCCAGGACGTTGTGGCCGACGAGGACTGGTACGACGAGCACTCTGAGATCGGCATTACCGAGGCACAGAAGATCCGCAAGAGCTACGAAGTGGGCGACCGCATCGTGACCCCCCTCAAGACCAAGGACTTCGGCCGCATTGCAGCCCAGACCGCAAAGCACGTGATCCGTCAGGGCATCCGCGAGGCTGAGCGCAGCCAGCAGCTGAGCGAGATCCAGTCCCGTGCACACGACATCGTGCAGGCCACCGTTACCCGCGTGGACCCGGAGAAGGGCATCGTTGCTCTGGATCTGGGCAAGGGCGGCGAGGCTATCCTGCCCCACAACGAGCAGGTGCCCGGCGAGGTGTACACCGAGGGCCAGACCCTGCAGGTCTACGTTGTGGACGTGGTCAGCACTGAGCGCGGCCCCCGCGTTATGATCAGCCGCACCCACCCCGGCCTTGTCAAGCGCCTGTTTGAGCTGGAAGTGCCCGAAATTTTTGACGGCACTGTGGAGGTCAAGGCCATCAGCCGCGAGGCCGGTGCCCGCACCAAGATGGCTGTTTGGAGCAAGGACCCCAACGTGAACCCTGTTTCCGCCTGCATCGGCGAGCACGGTGCCCGTGTAGCTGCTGTTGTGGAAAAGCTGGGCGGCGAAAAGATCGACATTGTGAAGTGGAGCGAGGATATCTCCGAGTTCATCTCCGCAGCACTCAGCCCGGCCAAGGTGGTCAAGGTGGAACTGCTGCCCGGCGAGACCCGTTCCTGCCGTGTGACCGTGCCCGACCAGCAGCTGAGCCTTGCCATTGGCAACAAGGGCCAGAACGCACGCCTGTGCGCACGCCTGACCGGCTACAACATTGATATCCGCCCCGAGAGCGGCTATTATGGTGAGGAAGAGCCCAAGAAGGAAGCCGAGACCGACGCCGAGTAATTCCGGCGCAGATGGCCAAAGGAGGGAAACCGGATGGCACAGAAAAAGATCCCTTCCCGCCAGTGCATCGGCTGCATGACCAGCCGCCCCAAAAAGGAGCTGGTGCGTGTGGTGCGTGCACCCAGCGGAGAGATCAGCATTGATCTGGTCGGCAAAAAGCCGGGCCGCGGCGCGTATCTCTGCCCGAACCCCGACTGCCTGACCAAGGCAAAAAAGAAAAAGGCGCTGGAGCGCTGCTTTGAGCAGCCGGTTCCCGCCGAAGTTTACGAGGCTCTGGCCGCACAGCTGGCCGAAGCCGCAAAGGAGGCAGCAGCAAATGGCAAAGAAGAATAACACCCCCGCAAAGCCCAAGCTGCCGCCGGAGGAAGCGCTGTATCAGGCGCTGAGCCTGTGCCGCAAGGCGGGCGCACTGACCATGGGCTTTGATGCCGTGGAAGATGCCTGCGTCAAGAGCAAGGCATGGCTGGTGATGGTGGCAAGCGATGCCAGCGCCAAGACCGTGCAGCGCCTCGACTATTCTGTGGGCGATCTGGTGGATGTGATCACCATGCCGCTTACGCAGGATAAACTGGCCGATATCAGCCGCAAGCCTGTGGCTGTTTACGCGGTGACTGACCGCAACCTCGCAAAGCTCTGCTTTGACCGCCTGTCGGACTGCGGAGCAATCAAAAATGAGGAGGATATGACCGAATGATCGTAAAATATAAAGTGAGTGATTTTGCAAAGGATCTGAACCTTTCCGCCAAGAAGGTCCTGGATGAGCTGAACGCCATGGGCAGCACCGGCAAGAAGAACAGCTCCAATCTGGAAGAGAACGAGCTGAACTACCTGCTGGAAAAGTTCAGCAAGGATAACAGCGTGGCAAATCTGGACGAATTCCTGAACAGCGCCAAGGCCGCAAAGGAAGAGCCGAAGCCCACTGAGAAGAAGGCCGAGAAGAAGGCCGAGAAAAAGCCCGAAGCTCCCAAGGCGGAAAAGAAGCCGGAGCAGCCTGCCGCCAAAAAGGCAGAGCCTGCCCAGCAGGATAAGAACGGCAATAAGCATAACGAAAAGAAGAACGAGCAGCACAAGAAGCGCGAGGAAAAGACCGTTTCTCTCAGTGAGCTGGCTCGTGAGACCGGTGCCAAGGCATCCGCTGCTCCGGCACAGGCTGTGTCCGTGCGCCGCGAGGACAATCAGGTCACCGTGGATACCCGCACTGTGGATATGAACGTGGACCGCTTCGATGCCCGTTACGATGATCTGGCTTCCACCAAGAACACCGAGAACCGCCGCAAGCCCACCCCGCAGGGCAACAAGCAAAAGTTCACCCAGCGCGGTCAGCGCCAGCGCCAGCAGTTCCAGAAGGGCAAGCGCGAGACCGAGTTCGAGCGTCTGCAGCGCATCCAGCTGGAAAAGGCCCGCAGCGCACAGCTGAAGGTGATGATCCCCGACGAGATCACCGTGGGCGAGCTGGCTGCCCGCCTGAAGCAGCAGGCCGGCAAGGTCATTGCCAAGTTTATGCAGATGGGCGAGATGCACGCCATCAACGATGTGATCGATTTTGATACCGCTTCTCTGCTGGCAGAGGAGTTCCACGCAAAGGTCGAGCACGAGGTGCATGTGACCATCGAGGAGCGCCTGTTCACGCAGGAAGAGGATTCGCAGGAGGATCTGGTGGAGCGTCCCCCGGTGGTCTGCGTCATGGGCCACGTTGACCACGGCAAGACCAGTATTCTGGATGCCATCCGCAAGACCAACGTTACCGCAGGCGAGGCCGGCGGCATCACGCAGGCCATCGGTGCATATCAGGTCAAGGTCAACGACAGCCTCATCACCTTCCTGGATACCCCGGGCCATGAGGCATTCACCTCCATGCGTGCCCGCGGTGCCAATATGACCGATATCGCCGTTCTGGTGGTTGCTGCCGACGACGGCATCATGCCCCAGACCATCGAGTCCATCAACCACGCCAAGGCTGCAAATGTCAAGATTATCGTGGCAATGAACAAGATGGATAAGCCCACCGCAAACCCCGAGCGCGTGATGGAAGGCCTGACCAAGTACGGCATCATCACCGAGGACTGGGGCGGCGATGTGGCCTGCATCCCGGTGTCTGCCCTGACCGGCATGGGCATCAACGACCTGCTGGAGCGCATCGCTCTGGAAGCTGAGGTCATGGAGCTGAAGGCAAACCCCAACCGCCGCGCCAAGGGTGCGGTCGTCGAGGCCCGTCTGGACAAGGGCCAGGGCCCCATTGCCACCATTCTGGTGCAGAACGGCACCCTGCACTCCGGCGACGTCATCATTGCCGGTACCGCTGTGGGCCGCGTGCGCACCATGCGCAGCGACAAGGGCCAGCTGCTGAGCGATGCCGGCCCCTCTACCCCTGTGGAGATTACCGGCCTGACCGCAGTGCCGGAAGCAGGCGACCTGTTCGAGGCTGTTGAGGACGAACGTCTGGCCCGTGAGCTGGCCGAACAGCGCGTTGCTGCCGCCAAGGAAAAGCAGTTCTCCTCCTTCCAGAAGGTCACGCTGGATAACCTGTTCAGCCAGATGGCACAGAACGACATGAAGGAACTGGCTATCGTGGTCAAGGCCGACGTGCAGGGTTCTGCCGAGGCTGTGAAGCAGAGTCTGGAGAAGATCTCCAACGAAGAGGTGCGCGTGCGCGTCATCCATGCCGGTGTCGGTGCCATCAGCAAGTCCGACGTGGATCTGGCTGATGCCTCCAACGCCATCATCATCGGCTTCAACGTCCGCCCGGACAATGTGGCCAAGGAAGAAGCTGCTGCCACCAAGGTGGAAATGCGTATGTACCGCGTCATCTATGATGCCATCAACGATGTCACCGACGCTATGAAGGGCATGCTGGCTCCCAAGTTCCGCGAGGTGTCTCTGGGAGAGCTGCAGGTCCGTCAGGTGTACAAGATCTCCAATGTGGGCACCGTTGCAGGCTGCCGCGTGACCAGCGGCAAGATCACCCGCGACAGCCAGGTCCGTGTGGTCCGTGACGGCATCGTCATTGCCGAGGACGAGATCGCATCCCTGAAGCGTTTCAAGGATGACGCCAAGGAAGTGGCCGAGGGCTACGAGTGCGGCGTTACTCTGGCAAAGTTTGCCGACGTTAAGGAAGGCGACGTGTACGAAGCCTTCAAGATGGAAGAGTACCGCGATTAAGATCTGAAATAACCCTCTCCGTCATTGCTGGCGCAATGCCACCTCCCCCGAGGTGGGAGGTTTGCAGAGAAACGGAACGTTTGCCGTATCCACGCAAAAAGCTCGCCCCTCGGGAGAGCTGCCGAGCGAAGCGAGGCTGAGAGGGTTTTCTTTTATAGGGAGAAATACTATGTCTCAGAAGAATATGGGCCGTCTGGCGCAGGATATGAAGCGCGAGATCATTGCCATCATCGGCAGGCTGAAGGACCCGCGTCTGGAGGGCGGCCTGCTCACCGTCACCCGTTTGGATGTGACCCCTGATCTGGATGTGGCCAAGGTGTATGTGAGCGTGATGGGCCGCGAGGACGGCCCAAAGCCCGCCATCGAGGCACTGAACCGCGCGGCAGGCCATGTGCGCACTGAAGTGAGCAAGAAAATGCACATCCGCAAGGCTCCCCGCTTCATCTTCGTAGAGGATGACGGTGCCGCCTATGCAGCCCACATCAACGAGCTGCTCCGCACGCTGAACGTGAACGGCGACGCTGACACCGAAGCCAGCGCACCGGAGGAGACCGAAGAATAATTCCGCCTGCGGAAAGGATGGATCATGGAATGACAGAACAGTTGAATGTGCAGCAGATGGCCCAGCGCCTGATGACGGCGGACAACATTTTGATTCTGTGTCACAAAAACCCGGATGGCGATACCATTGGCTGCGGCAGCGCGCTGTATTGTGCACTGAAAGCACTGGATAAAAATGTGGCAGTGCTTTGCTCCGATGCCATTCCCAACCGGTATGCGTTTACCAACGCACATATGTTCAAAGGTGAGTTTGAGCCGCAGACGGTGGTAGCGGTGGATGTCGCCAGCGTGCAGCTGTTTGGAGAAAACAACGGTATGACGCAGTTCTCACGCCATGTGGACCTGTGTATCGACCACCATGCAGGCAACAGCGGCTATGCCGACTTCACCCTGCTGGATGGCAGCGCTGCAGCGGCGGCAGAGCTGCTGTACGAGGTAATCAACGCCATGGGCGTTGCCATTACGCCGCACATTGCAGACTGCCTTTACACCGGCCTTGCAACCGACACCGGCTGCTTCCGGTTCTCTTCCACCACGGCAAACACCCACATCGTGGCGGCAAAGCTCATTGAGGCGGGCTGTCATGTGGAAGAGCTGAACACCCTGCTGTTCGATACCAAGCCCCGTGAGCGCATGGAGGCCGAGCGCATTGCCCGCAACCATCTGGAATACTATCTGGATGGCCGGTGCGCGCTCATCTACCTCACCCGGGACGAGATCGAGCAGAGCGGGGTGGACCCGGCCGATCTGGAAGAACTGACCAGCCTGCCTGTGAGCATTGAGGGCGTAAAGGTGGGCCTGACCCTGCGGCAGCAGCCCGGCGGCAGCTACCGTATCAGTGTGCGCACCGCAAAGGGCGTGGACGCCTGCGCCATCGCCCGGCGTCTGGGCGGAGGCGGTCACAGCCGCGCTGCAGGCTGTGAGCTGCTGGGCAATCTGGAAAACGCAAAAAATGCAATTCTGGCAGAGGTGGAAGCCGAGCTGGACGCACCGCAGGAGGAAGCATAAATGCAGGGCATCCTGATCGTTGACAAGCCCATGGACTGGACCAGCTTTGATGTGGTAGCAAAGCTGCGCGGCGTGCTGGGCACCCGCAAGCTGGGCCACAGCGGCACGCTGGACCCCATGGCCACCGGCGTGCTGCCGGTGTTCTGCGGCGGTGCCAGCAAGGCAGTGGACCTGCAGCTGAACCACAATAAAAGCTACCGTGCGGTTTTAAAACTGGGCGCGCGCACCGACACCGGCGATGTGACCGGCACTGTGCTGGAAACGACTTCGGTCACGGCGGGCGAAGGGGAACTGCTGGCCGTGCTGCCGCAGTTCATCGGCCCGCAGATGCAGGTGCCGCCCATGTACTCGGCCATCAAGCTGAACGGTCAGCCGCTGTATAAGCTGGCCCGTGAGGGCGTGACCGTGGAGCGCAAGGCGCGCCCCATTGAAATTTACAGCATCACCTACGGCGGCAGCCCTGCCGAAAATGAGTATGTGCTGGATGTAACGTGCTCCAAGGGCACCTATATCCGCACATTGCTGGAAGACATTGCCGCCGCCATGGGCCAGAAGGGCACCATGAGCGCACTGCGCCGCACCTCGGCGGGCGTGTACACCGAAGCCGATGCCCACACGCTGGAGGAAATTCTTGCCGCAAAAGAGCAGGGCATGGACGCACTGGAAGCGCTGATGCTGCCGGTGGAAAGCGTGTTTGAAAGCCTGCCGCTGCTGGTGGTGGAGCCTTGGGTGGAACAGCATTTGTACAACGGCTGCCCCACCAGCCGGTATCCGGCAGCAGATGGCCGCTACCGGGTGCGCAATGCCGCCGGACAGTTTTTGGGCCTTGCCAATATCGTACAGGGTGTGCTGCGGGTGGAAAAACTGTTCGTAGAACGTAATTGAAAAAGGAAACAAAACCCATGCAGATCATTTCACAATTTGCACCGCTGCCGCTGGCGCAGCCGGAAAAAGGCACCGCAGTGGCAATGGGCTTTTTTGACGGCATCCACATCGGCCACCGTGCGGTGATCGAAAGCGCCGTGCAGTGGGCCAAAGAACACGATGCCGCCCCGGCGGTGTTTACCTTCAAGCTGCCGATGGTGAATAAGATGAAGGGCAAGCGCCTGCTTTCCACAGCGGATAAGCATGCTCTGATCGCAAGCCTTGGCGTGGAGTATTACCTCACGCCGGACTTTGAGGAGATCAAGGGCCTGACCCCGGAGCAGTTCGTGCTGGGCATCGTGCGGGACTGCAATGCCCGTGCGCTGGTCTGCGGCGAAAACTTTACCTTTGGTGCCAAAGCGGCCGGCAACCCGGAGCTGCTGCGCACCCTCTGCGCTCCGTTGGGCGTGGAGGTGATCGTGGTGCCCATGGCGCAGTTTGAGGAAAAGCCGGTGTCTTCCACCCGCATCCGCACCGCGCTGGAAGGCGGCGACATCCCGGCAGCAAACGCCATGCTGGGGATGCCCTACGCCATCCGGTTCGAGGTGCAGCACGGTGCAGGTCTGGGCCACACGCTGGGGGTGCCCACCATCAACCAGCTGTATCCCGAGGGCTTTCAGCTGCCCCGCAGCGGCATTTATATCACCCGCACCCACATTGGCGGGGTGTGGTATCCTTCGGCCACCGGCCTTGGCAGCCGCCCTACCGTCAATGATGATGCCACCAAGGTGACCTGCGAGACCTTTATCCCGGGCTTTTCCGGCGACCTCTACGGCACCGACCCGGTGGTGGAGTTCCACGCCTACCTCAGCCCCAGCAAAAAGTTTGATACGCTGGACGAGCTGCGGGCCTGCATCAACAACGCTGCAAAGCGTGCGCAGGAATATTTTGCATAAGAAAAAGACCTGTCCTTCCGGAGATCCCGGAAAGGCAGGTCTTTTTTTACTGCTTATTCGTAGTCGATGGGTAAAGTGGGCAGACCGTTCAGTTCAAGGCCCGCTGTGTGGCCTGCAATGTACTGGTAATACCCCTGCGCCGCGATCATAGCGCCGTTGTCACCGCAGAATTTCAGCTCCGGCAGATAAACTTTTGCACCCAGCTTCTGGGCACCGTCGTTCACCAGCTGGCGCAGCCGTCCGTTGGCGGCAACGCCGCCTGCCAGACACACCTGCTTTGCGCCGGTGTCCGCTGCGGCCAGCAGCAGCTTTTCGGCCAGAATGCCCGCAATGCGGTCCTGAAAGCTGGCGGCAAGGTCGGGCACATTGATTTCTTCGCCCTTCATCTGGGCCTTGTTCACCTCATTGAGCACGGCGGTTTTCAGGCCGGAAAAGCTCACGTTGTACTTGCCGTCCACATGGGGCACCGGCAGGCGATAGGCCTTGGGGTTGCCGGTCTTGGCGGCATTGGCCACGCTGGGGCCGCCGGGATAGGGCAGACCCAGCGTGCGGGCCACTTTGTCAAAGGCTTCACCGGCGGCATCGTCCACCGTGTGGCCGAGGATGTGGTAGTGAGTGTAGTCCTGCACCTCCACAATGTGGCTGTGGCCGCCGGATGCCACAAGGCAGAGGAAGGGAGGCTTCAGCTCCGGGTGGGTGAGGTACAGTGCGGCAATGTGTCCGCGCAGGTGGTGCACCGGCACCAAAGGCTTACCCGCCGAGTAGGCCAGACCCTTGGCAAAATTCACGCCCACCAGCACTGCACCGATCAGGCCCGGCGCAAAGGTGACGGCCACGGCATCCACATCGTCGATGGTCTTGCCTGCATCCAGCAGGGCTTTTTTGACGGTAGCACTGATAAATTCGCAGTGGCGGCGGCTGGCGATCTCCGGCACAACGCCGCCGTAAAGAGCCTGTTCTTTTACGCTGGTGGAAATGACGTTGCTCAGCAGGTGCCGGCCGTCCTCCACCAGAGCTGCGGCGGTCTCGTCGCAGGTGGATTCAATTCCCAAAATAATCATGTTTTAGTGGGCCTCCAGCCAGTTTTTGCCTGCGTGCACATCGGTGCTCAGGGGCACGGCATACTGCACGCAGCCTTCCATTTCCTCCCGCAGGATCTGCGCAGCCTTTTCGGCTTCAGCCTGCGGTGCTTCCACGATCAGTTCATCGTGGACGGTCAGGATCAGGCGGCTTTCCATCTTTTCGTTCCGCAGCCGCTTCCATACCCGCACCATGGCCAGCTTGATCACGTCGGCCGCAGTGCCCTGAATGGGGGTGTTGCGGGCCATGCGTTCGCCGCTGGAACGCACATTGAAGTTGCTGCTTGCCAGCTCCGGCAGAGCACGGCGGCGGCCGAACAGGGTGGATACATAGCCGCAGGCCTTGGCATCGGCAATGGTCTTATCCATGTAGCCGCTCACCTTGGGGAACGCGGCCAGATAGTTCTTGAGGAAGGCATCTGCCTCCTTCACACTCACGCCGATATCCTTGGCAAGGCTGTAAGCGCCCTTGCCGTACATGATGCCAAAGTTGATGGCCTTGGCAGAAGAGCGCAGCCGGGAGGTGACCTCTTCCTGCGGGATGCCGTAAATTTTTGCGGCGGTGCTGCGGTGGATGTCCTCGCCGTTCAAAAACGCCTGCTGCATGTGCTCATCGCCGGTAATGTGGGCCAGAATGCGCAGCTCGATCTGGCTGTAGTCGGCATCCACCAGCACACAGCCCGGCTTTGCAATAAAGTAGGCGCGCAGCTGGCTGCCCAGCTCGGTGCGGATGGGGATGTTCTGCAGGTTGGGGTTATCGGACGAGAGCCGTCCGGTGCGGGCCTCGGTCTGGTTGAAGGTGGAGTGGATGCGGCCATCCTCGCCGATCACCTTCAAAAGACCCTCCACGTAGGTGGAGTTCAGCTTCTGGTAGGCGCGGTACTGCAGAATGTCCTCCACCAGCGGGTAATCCCGCAGGCTTTCCAGTGTTTCGGCATCCGTGGACCAGCCGCGCTGGGTCTTTTTGCCGTGGGGCAGGCCCATGGTGTCAAACAGCATTTCGCCCAACTGCTTGGGGCTGTTGGGGTTGAAGCTGGCGCTGCCGGTCTCCATGTGGATGCGGGTGAGCACCTGCTCCAGCTCGGTGCGCAGCTTTACGCCGAACTGCTCGATGCCATCTTTGTCCACCAGCACACCGGTGCGGGTCATATCGGCCAGCACCTGTGCCAGCGGGAACTCGATCTCATTGTAAAGGCTGTCTTCACCGCAGGCGGTGATCTCGGCCTTCATCTTGCAGAACAGGTCTGCAAGGCGGCCTGCATCCGGGTAATCGGCACAGGTAAAGGCAGCAGCGGCGCGGTAGCTGGCGGTCAGCTCGCTGATCTGATACTTGGAAGCAGAAGCGTCCAGCAGGTAGGCGGCAAGCTTGCCATCCCACACGATGCTGCTGCCCCAGCCGCCTGCGGCCATGGCCTTGGCATAGAGGGGCGCTGCATTGAACACTTCCAGCGTTACGTCTGCGTTGTCCAGCAGGCGCACAAGGTCTGCATCCTCCAGCGGGTAAACGGTGCAGTCCTGCACGGCGTACCAGCTCTCCGGCTGCAGCACCACGTTGCGGGTGCCCTGCTTGCCCATCACGGCCGGGCGCGATGCCACCAGATAGGTGCCGGAAGGGGTCAGCGGCAGAGCTTCCAGCTCTGCTTCAGCCAGCTCGATGCCGTTCTCTTCTTCCGGGGCGGCAGGTGCAATGCCGTCCAGCCCAAAGCGCGGGATCAGAGAGTGGATCTCCAATTCCTGCAAAAGGCGCACGGCCTCGGCTTTGTTGCCCTCGCCCACGGTATAGGTGCCCTCGGCCGTGTCGATGGGTGCATCGGTGCGGATGGTGCCAAGGGTGTGGCTCAGCTGGGCCATCTCGCGGCATTCCAGCAAATGTTCCCGCTGTTTGGGCTTGATGAGCTTATCGTCGATGTGCTCGTACACGCCTTCCAGCGTGCCAAAGTTCTGCACAAGGGTCAGGGCGGTCTTTTCACCAATGCCTTTCACGCCCGGAATATTATCCGAAGCATCGCCCATCAGGCTCTTCACCTCAATGAGCTGTCTGGGCTGGATGCCGTATTTTTCCTGAATGGCGTCCACGTCCATCGTCACCGTCTTGCTGCGTCCCATGACAGTGGCGGCAAGCAGCACAGTGGTGGTGTCACTGACCAGCTGCAGGCTGTCCCGGTCTCCCGTAGCAAGGAAGCAGTCGTCCTTTCGGGCGGCGCAGGCAGCGGCCAGCGTGCCAAGAATATCATCCGCTTCCCAGCCTTCGGCGGTGACGGTGCGGTAGCCGAGGTCTGCCAGAAGTTCCTTGAGCACCGGCATCTGCTGGGCCAGCTCTTCGGGCATGCCATGGCGGGTGGCCTTGTAGCCATCGTACATTTTGTGGCGGAAGGTGGGAGCCTTCAGGTCAAAGGCAACAGCCACCTCGTCGGGTTCGCACTCCTTAAGCAGGGAGAGCAGGATATTCAGAAAGCCATAGATGGCGTTGGTGTATCGTCCGTCCTTGGTGGTCAGCAGCTTGATGCCAAAAAAAGCACGGTTGGCAATGCTGTTGCCGTCAATGACCAGTAAACGCATAGTCGTGTTCCTCCATTGCATTATTACACATTCTGCATTATACCACAAAACCGTGCCCAGCGGGGGATTTTTGCGTAAAAAAGAGAGAAAGCCGCCAACATGGTTGACGGCCTTCCCTCTTACTCCTCGATCCGGATCGCGCTTACCGGGCAGGCGTTGGCTGCGTCCACAGCCTGCGGCACCTCCTCCGGTGGGATCGGCCCGGGCTGGGCCACGGCCAGCGTGCCTTCCATCTGGAACACGGCGGGGCAAAGCCCGGCGCACTGGGTGCAGCCAATGCACAGATCAGGGTCAACATATGCGTTCATAGAAAAACCTCCTTCTGATAATGCCCTGCGGGCAGTATGGCCCATCCGGCTGCGAATTATGCCTATGCAGAGGGCACAGGATGTGGTACAATAAAAATTCAGGAGGGTACAGACCATGAATATTCAGATCTTTGGCACAAGCAAGTGCTTTGATACCAAAAAGGCCCAGCGCTATTTCAAGGAGCGCGGCATCAAGTTCCAGATGATCGACCTCAAGGAAAAAGAGATGAGCCGCGGCGAGTTCGAGAACGTGGCCCGCGCTCTTGGCGGCTGGGAAAAGCTGGTGGACCCCAATGCGAAGGACAAGCAGACCCTTGCACTTCTGGACGCACTGGTGGACTGGCAGAAGGAGGACAAGCTGTTTGAGAACCAGCAGCTGTTTTTAACGCCCATTGTACGCAATGGCCGCAAGGCCACCGTGGGCTACCAGCCCGATGTGTGGAAGACATGGGAATAAGGAATGCGCTTTTCACAAAAAAACCACGGGCATAGTTTTGCACAATGGGCCGGTATGTGGTATACTGGACACTGTAGCATTTGAGAACCCTGGGAGATAAAACAACTATGAAACATTATATTACCCCTGAAGAACATGCCCGGATGCAGCGCCGCCGCGGGCGGCAGGCACTGGGCCTTCTGGTTGCCATTCTGGTGATCGTGGGCTTTGTTACCGTGCTGCGGGCCGGTGTGGGCGCGGTGGCGAACCTGTTCGATGATACCGCCCAAAAGCAGGAATATGAAGATAAGCTGGAAGGGCTTGTGCTGTTTGACCCCATGCCATTTGACGGCATTGAGAACATCGACGACCTGACTCTGCGCGAAGCTGCGGTGTGGGGCTGCATCTATAATATTCAGGAAACGCAGGGCGGATTTGACAACTACAATACCGACCCCGACACCGAACAGCTGCTGCTGCCCTCGCTGGATGTGGATGCCTACCTTGCAAAGCTGCTTGGCCCCGGCTTCAAGCTGACCCACCGCAGCTTTGAGATGGAGGATATGACCATCGAGTTTGACGATGCCACCCAGTGCTATAAGATCCCGGTCACCGGCACGGTGGGCTACTACCGCGCTGTCGTGACCAAGCTGTTCAAGCGCAGCGGCAAGCTGCATGTGACCGTGGGCTATATCCCCACCACCAGCACGGACGACAGCATCATCAATGTTTCTTCGGATACGCCCACCAAGTACATGGATTATCTGTTCGAGCGCCAGAGCGGCAGCTGGTATCTCACCGGCCTGACCGAGAGCGAGACCAAGGCCGAGAGCACGGAAAGCACACCGGCCGCGAATGTGCCGGAACCCATGGCAGAAAGCGATGTGCAGGATGCCATTCTTGCAGCAGCCGGTTCGGATTCTGCTTCGGCTGAGGCAGACAGCACCGCTGCAGACGAGGGCGTGGATACACAGGCGGAGGAACAGCCCGCCGACAGCACCGAGGCACAGGCGGACGAAAGCACAGCCAGCCCGGCGGCATAATACAAAACAAAAATACCGGATACAAGGCAGATGCTTCGTATCCGGTATTTTTTATTTGAGGTCAAATTTTACGATCACCAGCCGGTACCACAGGTACGGCACCATGTTCCAGATCATCCACAGCTCCATCAGGATGTAGTTGGGCAGATCCTTCAGGCGGAAAGGCCGCTTGCCCAGCCTGCCGCTTTTCAGCAGGGCAAAGGCTTCGTGCATCCCCTTGTCCCATGCCTCGCCAAAGCCCTGTTTGTGGAACTTGTAGCACTTGAGCAGGTAGCCCACGGCCAGCGGGATGAAGTTTAAAATCAGCATCAGCAGCGGTTCGTTCTTGAGGGGCAGCAGGATGCTGTTGCGGCCGCTCTGCTGGCTTTTGAAGGCGTTGTACTTCACCGCGCCGGTGCTGGCACCGCAGATGTGGTAGCACTTGGCGGTGGGGCAGAGCAGGTTTTTATAGCCTGCATTGTTGGCGCGCCAGCTCAGGTCCACATCCTCAAAGTAGGCAAAGAAGTTCTCGTCAAAATTGCCGATCTCGTCCAGAATGCTCTTGCGGTAGAGCGCCGCACCGCCGCAGGCCGAGAAGATGCGCTTTTGCCGGGTGTAGCGGCTTGCGCGGCGGCCATCGCCGGTCTTGCAGGCAAAGCCCATCCAGGTGACATAATCGCCGGCATCGTCGGCCAGCTCCCGGTCAAAGTGTCGGATCATCAGGCTCTGCACTGCAAAGATTTTCGGGTCGGTCTCAGCGGTGCGGATCAGCTCTTCCAGCCACTGGGGTTCGGCAAAGGCATCGTTGTTGAACAGCACCACATATTCACTGTCCGCCAGCGCAATGCCCTGATTCACTGCATGGGAAAAGCCGGTATTGGTGCCGTTTTCGATGAGGGTGAAATTTTCACGGCTGCAATAGCTGCGGGCCTGCTCAAGACTTTCGTCGGTGGAACCGTTGTCCACCACAATGAGCCGGAAGTTCTGTTCGGTCTGGGCATAGACCGACTCGATAGAATCCTTCAGCCAGCCCTTGCCGTTGATATTCGGGATCACGATAGTCGCTTTATACATAAATACTCCTGTATTTCAGTGCAAGTTCACGGGAACAGTATAGCATATCTGCACACAAAAAGAAACCGCATCCCGGCAGGATGCGGCTTCGGCAGGGCAAAAATTATGCGGCAAGGGCTTTCTCGATGTTGGAAAGAATGGTGTCGTGATCCTCGGCGCACACCAGAACCACCTCACCGGTGGGAGCTACGGTGACGGTAGCCGCCTTGGCGACCAGATACTGATCCTCAAGGTAGTGCTCCATGGACTGCTGCTCACTCTGCACATAGGCTTCCAGTGCGGCTTTCACGGCATCGGTCTTGCCCTCGGCTGGCTTTACGATGGCAATGGCGTAGCTGCGCACCATCATGGAGGAAACAGAGGCAGCAAAGCTCTCGTAGCTGCCGTCCTCAAGGCCCAGCAGGGGGAACACGATGTCTTTCAGCTCGTCATTCAGCTGGTCGGCCTCATACTCGGCGCTGTAGCCGTCGATGGCGGTGAATTTGCCGTCCTCACCTTTGGTAAAGATCATATCGTATTCGTTGTCCTCGTCGGTGCGGGCATCGTGGATGATCTGGGAGTAGTCCTTCGGGGCGGCAGAGTCGGCCTTGCTGCCGGCAGAGCAGCCCACCAGAGCAAGCAGGCACAGACCGGCAAGCAGGGAAGCAATGATACGTTTCATAAATGAAGTCCTTTCGTGTGTGAAAATCTTCGTGTGAAAGCGGGCGCAGCGGTTTTGAAGCTATTGTGTGCTGTTTTGCGCCTGCTATCCATAATACGAAAGAACACCCCGGCAGAATTGCACCGCAAACGTAACTATTTTATGAACAGCGTTACAGCATAAGGGCATCCAGCTCGCCGTGGTTCACCGGCGTGGAAAGGATGATCTGGGTGCTGGTGGTGCCCAGCTTCTGGAACTGCAGGATCAGGTGTTCCAGCTGGGGCATGCTGCCGCAGCTCACCTTGACAAGGAAGGTGTATGCACCCGTGACGTGGTAGCACTGCAGCACTTCCTTGCTGCTTTGCAGCAGCTCCAGAAAGGCATCCTGCTTGGAAGGTGCTACCGAAAGGCTGATGAGGGCATCCACATACATCCGGTCAGCGGGGCGGTTCAGGGTGACGGTGTAGCCGCTGATGATGCCATCCGTTTCAAGCTTGTGAATGCGGCTGGAAACAGCAGGACTGGTCAGCGATACCTGCTCGGCAATCTCCTTGACCGGCATCCGTGCGTTCTTTGCCAGCAGGGAGAGAATCTTACGATCCAGATCATCCATGGGGAATACTCCTTTTTGAAAATATGTTGGATTGTATAAAATTTTTTGAAAGTAAAGTTTTATTGTTGGTGCAAACATACAAAAGCCAAAAAATTTTGCTTTTGCTTTGCTTTGCGTTAATTATATAAAGTTTTATCGAAAAAGTAAAGACTTAATTTAAAGCAAAACCGGAAAATTTTGTTTGACAAGAAAACAAAAAGGGGTATAATACATCATGCAAGGCAGCGCAGCACAGAAAGCGTCTGCCGCTTTGAATTTGAGATTCACCACTTTATATACTTTCCCACCCCTCTATACACAAAAGCCCGCTGCCAGGCGGGTTTTTGTGTTTGTTGGGGATTTTTTCTTTTTGAAAAAAGCAGTGGCAGACAATGTACTCGACCCATAGAGCAGCTGCTTTCGGCTGCGACCCCGCCCGTGAAAATGCAAGCCCGGAAAGTCCGCAGACTTTCCGGGCTTGTTCTATCTCAAAATATTATTCTGCTGATGATAGCCGGAGCACAGCGGAGGCGATTTAGATCGTGTACGCCTATCAGACCAGATACCCTTCAAAGCAGTGCAGGTCTTCCGTCTTGACGATGCCCTCCAGATACAGCCCGTCCTCCCGGTATTCCTCCACCTGCACGCTGCCGCGCTCCCGCATGGGGGCGGCAAGGCCCAGTTTATCGTAGGGCAGCAGCACCTTTAAGGTGTGCACCCGGTCGCTGAGCACCTCGTCCAGCTTTGCCAGCAGGGTGTCCAGACCGTAGCCGGTCTTGGCACTGGTGAGCAGGATGTCCGGGTCAAAGCTCATGGCACCCGGCTTATCGCACTTGTTGTAGACGGTCAGGCGGGGGATGTCCGCACAGTCCAGCCCGTCCAGAACCTCATCCGTGACGGCCAGCTGCTCTTCCCGCTGTTCATCGCCTGCGTCTGCCACACGGATGATCACGTCCGACCATGCCGCTTCTTCCAGCGTGGACTTGAAGGCTTCCACCAGATTGTGGGGCAGGCGGGACACAAAGCCCACCGTGTCCACCAGCAGCACCGCCATGCCGCTGGGCAGTATCAGCTTGCGGCTGGTGGGGTCCAGTGTGGCGAACAGCATGTCCGCTTCCGCTACGCTGGGGCCGCACAGAGCATTCATCAGGCTGGATTTGCCCACGTTGGTATAGCCTACAAGGCTGACCACCGGCATCCCGGTCTTGGCACGGGCCTTGCGGCTCTCGCCCCGGCGCTTTTCCATTTCGGCCAGCTTTTCAGCCAGCGCATCGATGCGGGCATGCACATGGCGGCGGTCCAGTTCCAGCTTGGTCTCACCGGCACCGCGGCGTGCACCACCGCCGCCGCCGCCGCCACCGCCGCCCTGACGGCTGAGCGCTTCGCCCAAGCCCTGCAGACGGGGCAGGCGGTAGCGCAGAAGGGCCAGTTCGGTCTGCAGCTTGCCCTCGTTGGTGACGGCGCGGCTGCGGAAAATTTCAAGGATCAGCATGGTGCGGTCGATCACTTCCAGTCCGCCCAGCGCATTGGAGATGTTGCGGATCTGGCTGCCGGTCAGTTCACCGTCAAATACGGCGCATTCCGCGCCCAGCGTTTCGGCGGCAAGGGATGCTTCCTCCAGCTTGCCGCTGCCCAGCACGATGCCGGTCTCCGGGGTCTGGCGCTTCTGGGTCACCTGTGCCACGGCTTCCATGTGGTTTGCTTCGCACAGGGCGGAAAGCTCTGCAAGGCTGCGCTCGCAGTCCCACAGGCCCTGATCCAGCGCCAGCAGAATGACCTTCGTCGGGGGTGTTTCTACCAAAATATCGTAAAGTTCGCTCAAGGTAAGTCCTTTCTGTTATATCGTTCTCTTGTCAGCAGATAGCTTCTGCACTCCACCGGTGTGCCGTCAAATTTATGATCAATGGCATCGTGGTGGTAGAGAAAGCCTGCTTTTTCCATCACCCGGCCGCTGGCAGGGTTCTCTTTTGCGTGGCAGCAGGTGAGCCAGCCGCCGTCTGTATTCTCAAACCAGTAGTTTACTGCTGCTTTTAAAGCTTCGGTTGCAAAACCATGGTTCCACCAGTGCTTCCCGATGCAGTAGCCTGCTTCCCAGATGCCGTCTGTGCAGTCCTGCTGCGGCCAGAGCGCTTTCTGTGCCGGGTCACCGAGCAGAGCATTGAAGATGCCGATGCTGCCAAACACCTGCCCGGAAGCCTTTTCCACAATGGCCCACTGGTAGTAGTCCGGGTTCGGGTAAAGGGTGGCCCATGCCGCCAGCAGACCTACGGTCTCCAGCGCGTTTTTGTGCGGCTCCCACCGCAGAAAGCGGGTCACTTCCGGGTCGGATGCCCAGTTCGTATACATCTGCTCGGCATCCTCGGGCAGAAGCTGGCGCAGGAAAAGCCGGTCGGTCTCAAGCGTTTGCGTTCCGGCATGGCGCATGGCACACACCTCCCCACTTTATAAAGTATGCATAGGATAGCACAAATTTTGCGTTCCTGCAAGCGCCGCCGTGAAAAACGCTTGACCGGACGGCATTTGTGCATTAAACTGAAAGCCAAGCGTTTTTGTAGGAAAAAGGAGAACTCCCTCATGAAGGATGTGCGTGAAATTTTAAAAAAGCGCCCGCTGCTGTTCGATGGCGGCATGGGCACATATTATAAGGCAAAGCCCGGGCAGGAATGTGAGCAGGCAAACCTGCTGGACCCGGACGGCATTTTGACCGTGCACCGCGCGTATCTGGAAGCGGGTGCCGATGCTATCAAGACCAACACCTTTGGCCTGCCGCGCATGGCAGCAGCGCAGAATCCCATGTGGGAGGCCATGGCGGACGAAGGCTGGAAACTGGCTGCACAGGCCGCTGCAAAGACCAGCGCTGCCGTGTTTGCCGATCTTGGCCCGGCCACGGACACCGAGGCACTCCCGGCGGCACAGATCTATACGGCCCTTGCCGAGCGGTTTGCCGCATTGGGTGCAAAGAACTTTTTGTTTGAGACGCTGAGCAGCGATGCCGGTGTGGCCGAAGCGGCAAAAAAAATCAAGGAGACCGTGCCGGATGCTTTTGTGCTGGTGTCCTTTGCAGTGCTGCCGGACGGCTACACCCGCGAGGGCCGTCACTGCGCAGAGCTTGTGCGCAGCATGACTGCCTGCGGTGCAGTGGATGCTGTGGGCCTGAACTGCGTTTCTGCTCCCGGTGCCATGCGTGCGCTGGTGCAGCAGCTTGGCGAGACAGAGCTGCCGCTTGCAGTGATGCCCAACGCGGGCTACCCGGTGGTCACACGCACCCGGGTGCAGTATCAGGGCAGGCCGGAATATTTTGCACGGGAGCTGGCCCGCCTTGCTGCCGAGGGTGTGCGCATTCTGGGCGGCTGCTGCGGCACTACGCCTGCCCACATTGCGGCCCTGCGTGCGGCACTGGATGCCTTGCCGGAAACACTGCCTGCAGCCCCGGCAGCAGCAGTCTCCACTGCCGCAAAGCCGGAGGTGGAAAAAGACGATGCCTTCCTGCGCAAGCTGAACGCGGGCAAAAAGGTGATCGCCATTGAGCTGGACAGCCCCAAGGATGCCGACCTGACCGGCTATCTGGACGGTGCACGCCGCCTGCAGGCTGCTGGTGCAGACCTTTTGACCATTGCGGACTGTCCCATTGCCCGGGCACGGATGGATTCTTCGCTGGTGGCCTGCCGGGTGCACCGGGAGCTGGGGCTGAACGTGCTGCCCCACATGACCTGCCGCGACCGCAATCTGAACGCCACAAAGGCCCTGCTGCTGGGCCTGTACGCCGAGGGCGTGCGGGAGGTGCTGGCCATCACCGGCGACCCCATCCCCACCGCGGAGCGGGACGAGGTGAAAAACGTGTACCAGTTCAACTCCCGCAAGCTGGCGCAGTACATCGTCTCGCTGGCAGGGGAGGGCCGGGAGATGCCCTCGCCCCTCACCGTGTTCGGCGCGCTGAACCTGAATGCCCGCAACTTTGACGTGGAGCTGCGCCGCGCCGTGGAAAAGCTGGAAAACGGCATGAGCGGCTTCCTCACCCAGCCGGTGCTCTCCGCACAGGCGGTGGTGAACCTGAAAAAGACCCGCGAAACGCTGGGCGAAAAGGCGAAAATTCTGGCCGGCATCATGCCGGTGGTGAGCCAGCGCAACGCCATCTTTATGGAGAACGAGGTCAACGGCATCCATGTGGATGCGGAGATCATCGAGCGTTTTGCCGGGCTGGACCGTGCGCAGGGCGAAGAGCTGGGGCTGGAAGTCTCGGTGAAGGCCGCGCAGGCTGCAGCGCCCTATGCAGACGGCTTTTACCTGATGACCCCCTTCAACCGCATCGCCCTGATGGAGCGGCTCATTGCAAGGCTGAAGGATGAAGGGATCGCGGATTGAAAATGGCCGATGCGTTTGCTCTGGCCATTGATAGCGGAAAAATATTTTTTATATTTGCGTTTGTCGTGGCCTGCGGGCCACTCCAAATGCGCTTTCACGAATAAGGCCCAAACCGTAAGATGCATCGGGATAAATTCTTTTGAAGAAAAAGTAATTGACAAATCGCACAAAAAACGCTATATTCTTTTTATAAATGCGTTGAAGAAGAGTGTGCACTGCATTTGCCGTTCAGAGAGCCGGAGAATGCTGCGAATCCGGTACGGTCGGGCGGTGTGCTGTCACTTTGGAGCAGGAGCGGTGAGCTGAAGAGCAAGCCGCTCTCGGAGCTGTCCCACGTTACCGGGGCATCAAGGGGCGCAGGATGCTCTGCGCAATTTGGGTGGTACCGCGGTTATTACAGCCGTCCCATGGAACGTTCCGTGGGACGGCTTTTTTCGTCCCACTTCATCATTTTTTACTGGGAGGACCCTATGAAAGAACTTGCAAAACAGTATGATCCCAGCCAGGTGGAAGACCGCATCTACCAGTTCTGGCTGGACGGCGGCTACTTCCACACGAAGGCAGACCCCGACAAGAAACCCTACACCATCGTCATGCCGCCCCCGAACGTCACCGGTCAGCTGCACATGGGCCATGCGGTGGATAACACCATGCAGGACATCCTCATCCGCACCAAGCGGATGCAGGGCTATGCCGCCCTGTGGGTGCCCGGTACCGACCATGCATCCATCGCTACCGAAGCCAAGGTGGTGGAGGCCATGCGTGCCGAGGGCCTGACCAAGGAGATGGTGGGCCGCGATGGTTTTCTGGACCGTGCATGGGCATGGAAGACCAAGTACGGCAACCGCATCGTCAGCCAGCTGAAGAAGCTGGGCAGCAGCTGCGACTGGGATCGTGAGCGCTTTACTATGGACGAGGGCTGCTCCGAGGCTGTCAAGGAAGTGTTCGTGCGCCTGTACGACAAGGGCCTGATCTACCGCGGCAACCGCATGGTCAACTGGTGCCCCCACTGCAACACCTCCATTTCTGATGCCGAGGTGGAGTACGAGGAGAAGGACGGCAGCTTCTGGCACCTGCTGTACCCGGTCAAGGAGACCGGCGAGATGCTGGAGCTGGCTACTACCCGTCCCGAGACCATGCTGGGCGATACCGCTGTTGCCATCAACGGCGATGACCCCCGCTATGCCCATCTGCACGGCTGCCATGTGGTGCTGCCCCTGCTGAACAAGGAGATCCCCATTGTGTGCGACGAGCACGCCGACATGACCAAGGGCACCGGTGTGGTCAAGATCACCCCCGCCCACGACCCTAACGACTTTGAAGTGGGTCTGCGCCACAACCTGCCCATCGTGCGTGTGTTCACCTACGACGGCCACATGACCGGTGCTGCCGACAAGGCTGCTGCCGATGCCCTGTTCGCCGCCGGCAAGAACGCCATCAATGAGCCGGAGGTGCTGGACTGCGGCAAGTACGCCGGCATGACCACCCTCGAGGCCCGCAAGGCCATTCTGGCCGATCTGGAAGCAGGCGGCTTCCTGAAGGAGATCGAGCCCCTCAAGCACGAGGTGGGCACCTGCTACCGCTGCCACTCCACCATCGAGCCCATGGTGTCCAAGCAGTGGTTCGTCAAGATGGAGCCGCTGGCAAAGCCCGCCATCGAGAGCGTGGAAAAGGGCGAGATCAAGTTTGTGCCCGAGCGCTTCACCAAGAACTATATGAACTGGATGAAGAACACCCGCGACTGGTGCATCAGCCGTCAGCTGTGGTGGGGCCATCAGATCCCGGCATGGTACTGCGACGACTGCGGCGAGACCGTGGTGGCAAAGTCCGCTCCCTGCGCCTGCCCTAAGTGCGGCAGCGCAAAGCTCACGCAGGACCCCGATACGCTGGATACCTGGTTCTCCTCCGCTCTGTGGCCCTTCAGCACGCTGGGCTGGCCCAATGAAGAGAGCGAAGACCTCAAGTATTTCTACCCCACCAACACCCTTGTTACCGGCTACGATATCATCGGCTTCTGGGTCAGCCGCATGATCTTCTCCGGTCTGGCCTACACCGGCAAGGCACCCTTCAGCACTGTCTGCATCCACGGTATCGTGCGCGACAGTCAGGGCCGCAAGATGTCCAAGAGTCTGGGCAACGGCATCGACCCGCTGGAAGTCATTGCCCAGTACGGTGCAGATGCCCTGCGCTTTATGCTGGTGGATGGCTCCACCCCGGGCAACGACATGCGCTATATCGAAAAGAAGGTGGAGGCTGCCCGCAACTTTGCCAATAAGCTGTGGAACGCTACCCGCTTTGTGCTGATGAACCTGCCCGAGGACTTTACCCCGGGCCTGCCCAGTGAGGACAAGCTGGACATGAGCGACAAGTGGGTGCTCACCAAGCTGAATCAGGTGGCCGGTGCCATGACCGACAACCTCGACCACTACGAGATGGGTCTGGCCGCTGCCAAGATCAACAGCTTTATCTGGGATGTCTACTGTGACTGGTTCATCGAGATTGCAAAGCCCCGCCTGAACTCCGGCGATGCCGAGCAGGCCGACACCGCCCGCCGTGTGCTGGTGTATGTGCTGGACAAGGCCCTCAAGCTGCTGCATCCCTTCATGCCCTTCATCACCGAGGAGCTGTATCAGGCTCTGCCCGGCTCTGCCGAGACCATCATGACCCAGAGCTGGCCCACCTTTGACGAAGCTCACAACTGGGCCGACGAAGAGGAAGCTTTTGAAAAGGTCATGGACTACATCAAGGCCGTGCGTACCATGCGCACCGAGATGAATGTCCACCCCGCCAAAAAGACCAGCATGATCATCGAGACCGCCGACGCAGCACCCTTCCAGAAGGCACAGGTCTATCTGGCAAAGTTCGCCTTTGCCACCGACGTGACCTTTACCGAGAAGTACGAGGGCAGCACCGACGGCATGGTGCAGGTGTCCACCCACGCCGCCCGCGGCTTCATCCCCATGATGGAGCTGATCGACCGCGACAAGGAACTGGCCCGCCTGAACAAGGAAAAGGCCAAGGCCGAAAAGGAAATGGCCATGTTCGCGAACCAGCTGAACAACCCCAAGTTCGTGGAGCGCGCCCCGGCGGCACTGGTGGAGGATATCCGCAATAAGTACGCCAAGAGCCAGGATAAGCTGGCCAACATCGAGCAGAGCATCAAGGCTCTGGGCTGATTTGAGCGGGGAATATAACAGCAGCGCACAGCGCACTTCGCTGTGGGTGACCGCAGGGCGGGTGATCTTTACCCTTGCTCTCATCGGCTGCATCGCGTTCATCTTTTCCAATTCCATGAAGATCGCCTCGGTGTCTACTGTGTCCAGCGGCCGGGTGCTCACTCTGCTGCAGGCGGCTCTGCGCCGTCTGGGCCATCCGGCCCTTGCCCAGCGCCTGACCGACCACATCGTGCGCAAGCTGGCACACTTCTGCGAGTATATGCTGGAGGGCTTTCTGCTCATGCTGTGTATGCGGGTGTATACCCGGCAGTATATCTGGCACATCAGCGTGCCCATGCTGGGCGGCGTGCTCACTGCGCTGACCGATGAGACCATCCAGATCTTTTCGCCCGGACGCAGCAGTCAGGTCACCGATGTGTGGCTGGATTCAGCCGGTGTTCTGGCGGGCATCCTTACGGCGCTGGTGCTCATGGCGCTGTGCAGATTGTTGTTCAACCATCGTAATAAGGAGTAACCAATGACCATCGAACAGGCAAATCAGTATTTTGCCGCCCTGCCGGACGGTTTTGCCTCCACCGAACAGCTGCGCACCGCGTTCACCGCGCCGGTGCAGAAGGTGCAGTTCGTGGGCGTGGCAGGCACGGCAGGCAAGACCGTGACGGCCCGTCTGCTTGCGGCCATCCTGCACGCACAGGGGATCCATGCCGGCCTGTACCATGCCGGGTGCCGCCCGCTGTCGGAGCGCATCTGCATCGATGATGCCCCGGTGGACGAGGGCCTGCTGGCTCTGACTGCGGATGCCCTTTCCGCAGCCGAAGCCCTGCCGCAGGATGCAGCGGAGCTGGCCGCTGCGGCCAACTGCTTTGGCGCAGCGGGCTGCACGCTGGCCGTGGTGGAACTGCCGGATGCGGGCCTTGCGGAAGCGCTGCCCGGCATGCCGGTGTGCGCCGTCACCTCGGTCGGCCCGGACGGTGTGAGCCGCTCGGTGGAGCGCCTTGCGGCTCTGGCAGCAGGTGTCATGCGCAAGGAAAGCATCTGCGTCACCGCGCCGGAGCAGCCCAAGTCTGTACTCAGCGAGCTGATCGTGGCCGCAGGCAAGTGCGGCTGTGAGCTGGTGGTGCCGGACCCGGAGGATATCACCTTTCTGGAGGCAGAAAAGTTTGCCAGCAAGGTGGACTACGGCGGATATACCGTGCCGCTGGCTTTTCTGGGCCGTCATGCGGCGGGCAGCGCTGCCATGGCTGTGGAGCTTTCGCTGGCGCTGTGCCGCAAGGGCTTTGATATTACCGACGATGCCATTCTGGAAGGTCTGGCTGCGGTGGAGAACCGCAGCAGCATCCGGGTCATCTCGCAGCGCCCACTCATCATTCTGGATGCCTGCCGCACCCCGCAGCAGGCAGCAGCCTTGCTGCGTGTGCTCAACATGGCCAAGGTACGCCATATGAGCGCCATCATCGGTCTGGCAGAGGAGGAGGGAGCCGAAGCGTTCTTCTCCGCACTGGAGACCGGCCTGACCCCTGAAGAGCAGAAAAAGGATAAGTCCACCATGCCCGGCATGAGTGAGAACCCCTTTGATAAGGTGTATCTTGTCACCCCGGCAGGCGGCGATGACGAGATGACGGCCCGTTTGACCGAAAAGGCAAAGTATCATTTTGATGCCGAGATGTGCACCAGCATTGCCGAAGCAGTGGAGTTGGCTCATGCCAACACCCGCCGCGGCCTGCTGGTCTGCGGCGGTGAAGCTGCCGCGCTGGAAGCGGTCGAACTGCTGGTGAACAACTGAGCCGACACGCTTCCCTAAAAAATAAACGAAAGATCCCGTACACTGAAACCATGTGTACGGGATCTTTTTATTTTTGGCAAAGGAGATGGACAAACCATGGCAACGGTAAGCTTCAGCCCGGCGGGCGATGTACTTTATGCCTACCTTGCGGGCGAGATCGATCACGATGCGGCGCAGAGCCTGCGCATCCAGCTGGATGATGCACTGGTCAGCCGTGCCCCGCAGACCATGATCCTGGATTTTGGCGGGGTCGGATTTATGGATTCATCCGGTGTAGGGCTGATCCTGGGGCGGCAGCGCATTGCCCGCACACTGGGCACGGCACTGCGGGTGCAGCACACACCGTCCCAGCTGGAAAAGGTACTGCAGCTGGCGCGCATCCCCTGCACGGATGCAGGACAGAAGGAGGAATAAACCATGAAAGCGGAAAACACAACAAAAATCCAGTTCGATTCCCTCAGCGTGAACGAAAGCTACGCCCGGGGCGCAGCGGCGGCCTTTCTTGCCCGGTACGACCCCACCGTGCCGCAGCTGGCCGATATCAAAACGGCAGTGTCTGAGGCGGTGACCAACTGCATCGTCCATGCCTACCCGGACCACATCGGGCCGGTGGCCATGAGCATTGCAGTCTATCCCGGGCGGGAGGTGCACATCACGGTGGCAGATAAGGGCATCGGCATCCCGGATATCCCGCAGGCCATGGAACCGCTGTTCACCACCGGAAACCCGGAGGAACGCTCTGGGCTGGGCTTTGCGGTGATGCAGAGCTTTATGGATAAGGTCAAGGTCATCTCAAAGCCCGGCAAGGGTACAAAGGTGCTGCTCATCAAGCGTCTGGCCCAGAGAGAATGATACATAACAGGAAAGGCAGGCAGGAGCATGGTATCGGATAAGACCCGGCGGGACGCATTCATTGAGCAGAATCTGGGGCTGGTGCACGCCTGCGCCGGGCGCTTCCGCGGGCGGGGCATAGAGTACGATGACCTGTACAGTGCCGGATGCATGGGACTTGTAAAAGCCTGCGATAATTTTGATGAGAGCCGCGGCGTATGCTTTTCTACCTATGCAGTGCCGGTAATTTTAGGCGAGATCAAAAAGCTGTTCCGGGACAGCGGCACAGTCAAGGTGAGCCGCTCCTTAAAAGAATTAGGAATGCGCGTACAGGCGGCACGGGAGCATCACATGAAAGTGTGCGGTACGGAGCCGACCCTTTCTCAGCTGGCGGAAGAATTGAATGAACCTGCAGAGAACATCACACTTGCCATTCAGGCGGCACAGCCTGCCATGAGCCTGACCCCGGAAAATGAAGAAGAGGACCGGCAGATGGATATTCCAGTAGAATCCCCGGAAGAAGCATTGGCAGAACGTATCAGTCTGGAAGAGGTGCTTCACGCTTTGCCGGAACAGGACAGGCAATTGATCCGCCTGCGGTTTTATGGCAACAAGACCCAGAGTGAAACTGCAAAGGTGCTGCATACCACACAGGTGCAGATCTCCCGGCGGGAACGCAAGATACTGGTGCAGCTGCGCCGCCGACTTTTAGAAGATTAGATGTCATACTTTCCAGATTAAAAGGAAAAAACTGGGCAAAAAGCCAAAAGCCGGATTTTTGCGAAAAATATGAAGAAAATGCTTGCTTTTTGCAAAAGGCTGTGCTAAAATACATTACTGTCAGGCGGACATCCGACAGAATGAAACACTTCAGAAGGAACGTCCTAACGTGAAGAATCGATGAGCTTCGACAAGAAACTCAAAAATAATTCAAAAAAGTGCTTGACAACTTATCACGAAAGTGATAAAATAAATAAGCTTTCAGCCGAAAGGCTGAGGCGCACAGGACCTTGAAAATTGAACAATATCGAAAAACTTGTAAGGAACCTTTTAAGTGTTTGGAAAAACACTAAAAACAA
>NZ_WKZG01000026.1:0-26815 GCF_009679665.1 Faecalibacterium sp. BIOML-A4
ACAAACGCCAGCTTCGATTTCATCGAGCCGTCTGCAAGACCGCAATTTCACCGGAACGGTGTATAATTGCGCCCTATTACAATAGGGTTGGGACCGGATATGGTAGCCAGCCATATTCCATTCCAACTCGTACCTAAGTTACAATAAGAGAGTAATCGGCTGACGCATTGCGCCCTGGGCAGTTACGCCCGCAACAAAGACAGTTCGCCATCTCTCTTGTTGTAGCATTCGTTTTAAGCAGGTTGAGCCACCGCCAAGCGGAGCGTTCGTGTCACCCAATAGATTGAATCGGCAACGAGTAAAGATGGATTCCGGTTGCAAATACAAAAAATGGAGGAAAGATCATGAACGCAGTAGGCATTGACGTTTCCAAAGGGAAGAGCATGGTTTGTGTTATGCGCCCCTTCGGAGAAGTGGTACTCGAACCTTTTGAAGTTTTACATACCGCCCAGAACCTGCACGATCTGGCGGAGAAGCTCAAAGCTCTGGACGGAGAGACCCGCGTTGTTCTGGAAGCCACCGGGAATTACCACAAACCGGTTGCTTTCGTTTTACACGATGCGGGCTTATTTGTTTCCGTAGTCAACCCTGTTCTAATTCACGACTACGACAACAACAGTTTAAGACGTGTCAAGACGGACAAAAAAGACGCTGTTAAAATCGCCAACTATACGCTCGACAAGTGGACACGGCTGCGGCAGTACCTTCCAGAAGATGATACCCGGCTGGCTTTGAAAAATTGTTATCGCCAATACCAGCAGGCCGTAGCGATTCGTACTATGCTGAAGAATAATCTGATTTCATCTCTTGACCTGACCTTTCCAGATGCAAATAAATTGTTTTCAAGCCCCGTGAAAAACAATGGGTGCGAGAAATGGGTCGATTTTATTGGGGACTTCTGGCACAGCGAGTGCGTTTCAAGTCTTTCTGCGAATGCTTTTGCCAAAAAATATCTGAAGTGGTGCCAGAAACACGGATACGTTTTCACTCGTTCAAAATCGGACGAGATCTATGCCTGTGCCGTTAATTCCGCTTCTCTTCCGAAATCGCCCACCTCAAAACTCCTTATCCAGCAACAGGTCGCTCAATTGAAAGCCGTATCTCAGTCAGTTGCTGCATTCCGGCAGGAAATGCTTCGACTCTCTCAGCAGCTTCCTGAATTTGACACCGTGATGGAAATGTACGGCGTCGGCCCTTCTCTCGGCCCTCAGCTGATGGCCGAAATCGGAGATGTCCGCCGCTTTTCCTCCAAGAAATCTCTCATTGCTTTTGCGGGAATTGAGCCGCAGCCAAACGACTCTGGCAAGGTCGTTGGGAATGACAAAGGAATCAGCAAAGTTGGTTCAGCAGTTTTGCGAAGAACACTTTTTCTGATTATGACTGTTATTTTGCAAACACAGCCACAGGATGAACCTGTTTTTCAGTTCATGAACAAAAAGCGCTCAGAGGGAAAGCCCTACAAAGTTTACATGATGGCTTCGGCCAACAAGTTCTTACGAATCTACTACGCTAAAGTGAAAGCTGTAATGGACTCCGAACGCTCACAGTAAGCATGGATATTTGTTTTTGGACGTAATTTCCTCTTGAGCCTGAGCTAAATCCAAAGAACCACTTAGCTGGCGCAGCGAACCCTTGACAAACCGAAGCATTCAAATGCTATCCTGATTTTGCGAGGGCTGGCTGGGCTTGCTTTGCTATCCCCTCCGTCGCCCTCGCTGTGTTTTGACTAGCATTTGAATGCTGTTTGTCATGGGCAGCGGTTGGTTGGCGAATTTTCTTATTTTAGGGCTTGACTTTTATTAGCAGGTCTTTATTCTAAAGGGTGCGGAACGCTGCGGCTTTCGTGCAGGTCGTGAATCATCTTTGCAAGAGCCAGCGCAACTTCCGGCTGACGGAACGCAATTTTCAGCAGCTCCATCACCTGATCGTTGGTGAGTTCTTCCGGCGCAATCAGAAAACTTTCCAGCATTCCGGCACGGGTACACAGCCGATGCACACGGGCCTTGCGGGTCAGCTCCGGTATCTGGTGTTCCAGAATTTTCTCCCGGTGCTGGTAGTAGCGCAGCTGCTGTTCTGCTTTGGCTTTCTCGCTGCGGAGATAGGCGAGATCGGTTTTCGGTTGGGTCAATGGCATCACGCTCCTTTTCAAAAGTTGGTTGTATTCGACATTTTTATTGGTTCGTGGTACACTACACACAATCAATGTGAATAGAGGTGACTGCGTTGCTTGCGTTATATCTAAGTGTGCTTGATGATCGAAACTTTGAAGAAGATTTTACCGAGGTGTACAATACATACAAACGGCTGGTTTACCATACCGCTTACAAAATCATGGATGATTCGTATCTGGCAGAGGATGTGCTACAAGAGGTATTTTTGTACGTTGCAAAAAATTTTTCTAAAATTCATCGAGAAAACTGTCACGAACTCGCTGCTTATCTCGTTAGTTGTAGTAGAAGCCGTGCATATGATATGCTTCGCAAACAACGAGAAGAATTGCTGGAAGATGTCCCAAACGAACCAGATGCCGCTCCGGTGCCGGATGATGCAGCAGTTAGCACCGATAACATTGAACGTCTAACAGAACTGATTGGCCAAATGAAACCGATGTACCGTGATCCGCTACGCCTTTTGGCAATGGGATATACAAACCGTGAGATTGCAAAATCGCTGGGATTAACGGATGAAGTGGTACGAACACGGCTCTTTCGAGGACGAAAACTATTATGGAAGGAGATGAACAGCCATGAGTGAGCGGACAGACATTTCATTTGATGCGGCTTTGATGATGGCACTTCGTGCAGATGCGCAAAGAGAACTGGATTCGCTTCCAACGCCAAAGCAGTTTGAGGAAATCTACCCAGATACGTCCCAATGGGACGAACGAATGACAGAGGCCTTAAAGAAGAAAAAGCACCACCCAGTGTTGAAACGAGTACTAATTGCGGCATTGACACTCGTAATGCTGACGGTTGGTGCTCTTGCGGTCAGCGCTGATTTCCGCAGGGCAGTCTATACGATGATTCAAAAATTTCTGCCCATTGAGATGCAGCTGACTTATCAGGTGGATGGCGAACCGCTGGAGTGGCTCCCGGATGGATACAGCGACCATTATGTGCCGAACGGCTTTGAAATGGACGATGTGCAGAAATTTGAGCGAGCAGAAAACTTTTTACATGTTTACTCGTCAAAAGAAACAGAGGAAAGCTACACAGTCCGTTGCTCAATTATCCAGCCAGGGCAGCAGTCCCTGTTTGATAATGAGCATACAGTGTACGAAACCGTAAAGGTCGGAGAAGCAGATGGTGTACTTGGAACCAGTACGGATGAACATGGAAAGAATGTTTATACTCTAAGTTGGGAACATCGGGGGATTACACATACCGTTATGGGAAACATTCCATACGATGAGATTATGAAAATTGCGGAAGGTATCCGTTAAGAAAGCTGGACACTTGTGAGAGTTCACAAATGTCTGGCTTTCTTTTTGTCTGAACTTACAAAGATGGAAAATTTGAAAAATTTTCTCCTGAAAATTGAAACGAAGCGAATGCGAATTGCGTTGATTATACAAAGGCTCTTGATGGGAGCAAAAAAACGGAGGTGTATGTCTATGTCGAAAAAGCGTTTGTTGTCCATTGTTGTTTCAGCGGTGATTCTCTTGAGCTTTGCCTGCACCGCAATGGCCGCTGAAAAGTCTGAACGGTATGTAGGCGATAGTACGGTCAACGGATCTATTTACCAAACATACTATCAGGTTGATGCCCAGACTCGAACTGGAGTAAAGAAAATCAGCGTTTCAGGCGTTCTCTATGAAAAGGGGACAATTGGAACATGGCAAAAAGTAAGTAGCTGCTCAAACAGCAGCACGACCTCAACCTGCATGGTGAGCAGTAGCTTTAACACTAAGCCCGGAAAATCTTATAGGCTTGAGTATTCTGCGACCTTTAGCTATTCCGATGGACGGAGCGAAACCATTACCGGAAGTACCAGTAGATAAGTGGAGTTTGTTATATATTTCAGCAAGTTAGAAAGGTGTGAGGTAATTATAAAGGCGAGACCAACGCGAGTTATCCGATACCTAGCTATAGTCGCACTGTGCTTGCTTTTGGGCTTTATGCTTGGAAGAAAAAGCAAATATGAAAAACGAGATTATTTGAAACAATTCAAAATTGGAAAAGCAACATACTCTGAATCGTTGATATATGAGGCTTATGGCGGATTGCAAAATGATGGGATAATGTTAGCGGTATACTACGATGTGGATGCAGCCAAAATTATTCATCAACTCGATTCATGGGAGAAAATTAATGATTCTCCAACCATATCTTCTATATTAAAAAATGTGTCGTCATATTTTGGATTAGATTTTGTGATTCCTGAAATTGCAAGTGGAAATTTTTTTCTTTATGATAATAGTCAGCATAAGGAACTACGCTCGGAAGCCGAAATGAATACATTGCTTTTACATTCTGAAGATGTGAATTTTAGTCTCGTTGTCTGGGATGATGAGAAGCACACAATTTATATAGTAGAGTACAGAATTTAAGGAGGTTCGTTATGAAGAGGTTCGTATCATTAATTCTTTCAGTGTGTTTTTTGTTTTCGATAAATACTGTGTCTTATGCTGCTAACATAAGCAGCCGTAAAGCTAGCAATCCTGTTATTCAAAGCATGAATGATAAGTATCATGTTGATTTTTCGGGAATGTCGATAGATGAATTAAATAAGTTTATCGATAAGATGAAAGATGAAGATCAAACACGTGCATCTGGAAATTTGTTAAATAATACACAGCTTGCATGGTTGGCAGCTGCGCAAATTGCACGGGATAAGGGATATGAATGTGCGGCTCTTATGGTTGAATTCTCTGTATATAATATTGACTATTCTGAGAGTGTGACGGATTCTTCGACGCCATTGCTTGACAAGTTAAACACGACAACAGTTTTTAATAATTATAAAAACAAAGTACTTAATAGTGGCTTGAAAGATTTTAGTGGAGGAAGTTGGTCTTTTACAATTCAAAAGTCTGATAATGCAGATTTATTCTATGCATTGCATAGGGTAAGCACCTCTGGAACAGGCTTCATGATTGGTAATTCTATAATGTATTACTTGATTACCGTTCATGACACATTTGATTTTGCATATGACAACAACTATGACGACTTGTTTACTACTACAGTGAACAATTGGGCTTGGTTGTGCCAGCAGACGCATGTGTTGAATCCCATAGAGATAAATCTTAGCACGGCTATTGGATAAAAAATCAGTGGTATTTATTTTTTTGCGAAAGTAAAAGTTGAAATCTAAAATAAGGATGGCTCTAACGTATGAAAAATTTTACGGAGGTGTTTCCAATGCAGAGCAACTGATGTATAAGAAATCTTGTGTATACTCTAAAAGTAAAGAAGGAAAATTAAAATAGCTAGTGAAAAAATATCTCGTAGAATTTTTTTGAAAGCAAGTGGGATTGTGGCTCTTTCTTCAATGGAGCTTAACTCTGGGCTGACTGCTTTTGCAGATAATCAAAGTGATGGAAGCAAATCTCATATCGAGAGATACCATAGATACGATTTTGATACAAAAGAAGAATCTATAGAGGAAATTATAGTTGAAACCAATTCCTTCACGGATGGAGAGACAACTGCAGGCTATTTTCCAAATGGAAAGATTTCGGATATTGATCTATCCGATCTGTATGCGATTATCGGAAGCAATGATATCACTGTTGTTGATAATCCAACGGCAACACCATATTGTAGTACGGTATGCCTACAGATAACGACCAATAATGGAGGGACAAATTATGGTTCTGGATTTATGATTGGGCCTAATGCACTTGCAACAGCAGCACATAATCTATACAGTATAAAGGAAAAAGCCTACGTTAAGTCGGTAAATGTCGCACCTGCTCGATCTGATAATAGTAAACCTTTTGGAAGCGAAAATGTATCGGCAAGTTCGATGATTGTTAGTGATTCTTATCTTGCTGGAACAAGTTCGGAGGATTGGGCGATTATTACGCTCAAGAATAATTTAGGAACGAAAACGGGATGGCTTGGGTTACATTGGCAGTCTAGCAATTATTCATCATCACAGTTGGTGTATGCTTATGGCTATCCGAGCCAAATAAATGGTGCCGATGCGAGATATCGGATGTGTAAATCTTCTGGGTATATTAGAAGTCAGACTTCAAAATATCTCAAGGGCGATTGGGATTTGACAGGTGGCTTTAGTGGTGGTCCTCTTGTAGAATATATTTCTGGAGCTGGGTGTGTAGCTATCGGAATCCATAAAGATGGAAGCACAATTGATGGTTCTTCATATCCAACTTCTTATACAGGGGCATTGAGAATAACACAATCGCTTTATACGCTGTTCCTTTCATACAGAGGTTGATAAAATGAAATGCAAACGGAAGATTATGGTTGGCATAGCATTTGTGGCAGTGGTTCTCTGCATTCTATTTCAATCGAATACATTCGGAAGAAAAAAATCGGAACTTATAATTGAAGAAGTTGACCTGAAGAACAATTGTATTTATGCGACTGCAAAAAATCAATTATATGATACGGATGACAATTATATAATTTATGGCGTATCAAACTACTTGAAAGGAAATCTTCAGTTGTCGTATCTTAAAGAAGGCGAAAGCATTCTTGTGATATCAAACGGTAAGGTGTTGCTATCAGATCCGTATCAATTTGATAAAATATACAGTATTCAACTGTTGCAATAGCGTTTCATTTTCTCAATAAATAATATAAGCTATTTACAGCTGCCTCCTCTGTTAAGTGGTGGTGCAGTGCTTATTCTCAATAACGATGCGATTGATGAAAATGATAGACCTTTTTGGAATTTAGAATTTTCTCAATAATCAAGCCCCCAAAATGGCAAACTTGAAATCATCGAGAGATACATAAAATATAGGGTTAAATCGACTTTCGTGTCGAAAAAACAAGTGCTAGAAATAGCAAAATCCATTGAATTTTAGAATGACATTTATAAGAAACCAGTAGATTTGCCTGATATTTGTGATTTCTTTGACCGTTGGGCCATTGATTTTGCACTACATTGATTTTGCACTACTATGAGCAAAGGAAAAACTTAAAATAAGCAAACAACCCGCCATTTGCAGCGACTGCAAGTAGCGGGTTGTTTGGCCTATTTAGAGGTTAGTCTTTCAGTTTGCCATGGTCACAGCCAAGTGAGAGATAATGCTCAATCTCACCACTCAGCACAAGCTGGACGCACTCCAAGGGCTTGTTGTATAGTAGCCAATCAAGTTCAGCTCGCTGTGCCGGGGTATTGCCGTATTCGTCCTCGATGGCAAGGCAGTCAATGGCAATGGCAGAGCCATCAGCGAACTGGGCTTCCGCTCGGTTGGTGTCCATATTATAGTGCCAAGAACGTGCTTTTTGAGAACTATTCTGGTCAAAAATTCGATTTTGTTTCATTTGAATGCCCTCTTTGATGCTTTTATGATTTAGTTTTTTGACGAGATGAGGTCTCTTTTTTCTTTCTCTTGAGTCACCCAACCGCACTATCCTGCATCCGTAGCACAGATCACGCTGTCCACATCCGGGCGGTGCATGAGTTTTTGCAGGATGCCAAACTGCTTTTTGGTGCTGGCAGACACCAGATACTGCCACTTCTGCGGTAGGATGGGCAAATCTGCAATGCTCCACTTGACGTATTTGGCATCGTAGACATTGGGCGGTGCCAGTTCCACCAGATGACCAACGCACCAGCTGACGAGATAGCCGTTCCCTTCAAGGTAGCCGTCCTGACGGCTGGTGGCACCGAGGACTTTGGCGTAGGACATGGCAACCGAGGGCTTTTCTGCTACAACTAGAATTAAAATAAGCGTTCCCTCCAATCTGTTTCGGATTGCAATATGTACGGCGGCAAATGCCGCCTTGAAATCAGATGGGTTCGGTGTCCTGCTCGTCCGGGGCTTCGCCCTCATCCGGCATATCGGTAGGAATCTCAAAATCGCCCTTGTCCTCGGTGTAGTTTGCATCGGGGTCAAGGGCTTCTATTTCGGCCTGCTTTTTCTGCTTCTGTTTTGCGAAAGCGTAGAAGCCGCCGCCTGCCGCCAGCGCAATCAGCACGACTACGCCCAGAAAGCCGGATGCGATCTTTGTGACCTTGTTTTCCTTGGGCTGTTCCGTGCCGGATGCTGCCGCTTCTTCCGCAGCTTTCTTGGCTTCTTCCTCGGCTTTCAGCCTGTCCTGTTCCGCCTGCGCCGCCGCTTCTTTTTCAGCGGTATAGGCATCGGCGGCATCTTCTTCCATCAGCGCCAGCAGGTCGGCTTCGTCCACCAGATTCATAAAGTGGACGGTCTGCGCCCCTTTACTATTCCTATCAATGACCAGATAGAAGGTGGCTCCCGACTTTGACACCAGCGTAATGAACTGCTGGCCAGAGCCGTCCGAGTAGGATGTGTGGTAATCGTCCACCAGCGTCAGGTTGCCCTCCGGGGTCAGGGCACCAGAGGTTTCGTCCGTGACGGTGACAACATCTTCCTCCACCACTTCCGGCAGAACAGGCTGCTCCACGGGGGCAGCTTCGCCTTCAAAGGCAAAAGCGGGAGCCGCCATGCCAGCACACAGTGCCGCCGATACCAGCAGCGCACCCAGTTTCTTAATCTTCATCTGCATCGACCTCCTTCTCAAAAGTTGCACCCACGGCAGACAGCGCAGCCGGGGTCGGGGTGGCGGTTGCGGACTGCCGCAGCAGAGCAGCAAGCTGTTCCGGCGTGACCTTTGCAGTCCGCACCATCTCGTTGACCTCGGCGGAATCCTCCTCCTGAATGCGCCGCTCCAGAATCTCGATGCGGTTGTTCAGTTTGATGCGGCGTTCCTTCTCTTTTTCCAGCATCGCCCGCAGCTTATCCGATTTTTCGCTCATAAAACTCCTCCAATCATTTTGAAAGCCGTCCAAAACCGGACAGATATTTCTGCCAGTAGGACGAGTGAATGTTTGCGTACTTGATGGGGTCTCCGGCACTGACCATCATGCCATTGCCAAGGTAGATTCCAACGTGACTTTTTCCGGGGGTATCATACGTTCCCTCGAAGAAAACAAGGTCACCGGGCTTTGCTTCTGACTCGCTGATGTGCTGGCTCTTGTTCCACAAGCCGTTGGCGGTGGTGCGCCCTACATCGTAGCCGTTCTGGTTGTAGACCCAGCAGACATAGCCGCTGCAATCGAACCCGGTTTCCGGGGTGGAGCCGCCCCAGACGTAGGGTGTGCCAACATACTTTTGGGCTTCCTTGTAGATGGCGGCGAACTCCTCATCCGTCAGGGCTTCTGCCGGAACCTGATAGTCGATACCCGGTGTGCCGGAGCCATCGGAGCCACCGGGCGGCAGTCCGCCGTTGAACAGATATGGCCGACCGCCCAAGGTGTCCTGAAAGATCTCGTACCGTTTCCATTGGTCGGCATTCAATTCTTCCCGGATGACCACCTCCAAGCCACGATTGACCAGCTTGGTGTGGAAGATGCGGTACTCATAGGGCACCTGCGTGGGAACCGGGATTCCCAACGGGCTGATGACCCAGACAGTCATATACCGTATCTGCACCTCCTCCCATGTGGTCAGCTTGTACTGCTTTTTGAAAGTTTCCTTCAGTTTGCCCTGCACTTCTGACCGGGTGTAGTCGTCGTAGAGTGTGGTCAAATACGAAGTGAGCTGCCACGGGTCATGCTCGATGGGGTCAAGGTGATACTGGTACTCGTTGTAGCCGGGGTGGTCGGCGGGGGTGCGCTTGATTTTCTTATCCAGTTCCTTTTCCAGCTTCTTGTAATCCTGTTCTGCGCCCCGGATGTCCCTGTCCTCAGCAGAGTACATGGTCTGCCCGGACACCTGTGTGCCGCCGGAAAAGAGGATGCCGCAGGAGGAAAAGCCGGACATCACCATGAGGATGAGCAAAAGAAAAACGCCCACGATCACCAGAACGTGTGCGTTGCCCTTGGCGGCATTCATCAGCCCCTTTACGGCGGTGCTGACGGCAGTTTTGCCTTTCTCCACCGCCTGTTCCACGCCGGACCGGGCGGCAGATGCACCGTTGGATGCCGCTTTGCCGCCTGCGGTCTGCGCCGCCGTGCCCGATCGGGCGGCGGCATAGTAGCTCTGTCGGATGTCCTGTTTCTGCCGCCACCGGGAAAGCCAGTTGGAGCCGCCCTCGCCAGTGCCGGATGTGCCTGCATCTTGTGCTGCAGTCGGCTCCTGTGCAGAAGATCTTGCGGTTTTGGAGCCTTTCTTGCCCTGTGTCTTGGCTTTTTTCTTGAGCTTCCGGGCATAGCGGCTTTTGGAAACGTCCCGGACATTTCCTGCCGCTTTTTCGCCCTCGCTCAACGCCTGTGTGCCTACATTGTCATCCTCGTACTGGTCAACTTCCCGGTGCACCGCAGAGCGAGCGGCATGGGCGGCGTACATTTCACGCTTCTGCGCCTTGCTCAACCGGCTCAACTCGTCCGGGGTCAGTTCCGCCTTGCCAAACCGCAGATGCTGTGCCTTTTCCGCAGCCTTATCTGCATCCAGTTTCAGCTTTTTCTTTTTGGGCACCGTCTGCTCCACTTTAGACTTTTTCGGAGGGGAGCGCGTAGCCGTGCGCTCCTTTTCCTCCTCGAATTTCAGCTTCGGCTGTTTCTCACTCATGCTTTTGCGCCTCCGCAACTTCGGAAAGGCGGGTCGTAAGGATGCGGTAGAGTTCAAGGTCTTTCGGGAAGTGGTCAACAAAGGGCAGGATCACGTTACCGAAAAACAGCAGCCCCTCACCTTCGCCGGAGTGGGTCACATAGGAAAGCTGATGGGGCGAGATGTTGAGCTGCTTTGCGAGAATCTGCCGGTCTCCGTTGGCCTGATTGAGCATATACACAAAGTCCGAATTCTCGAAAATATTCGATACTTCAGGACTTGCCAGCAGATCTTTGACGTTCTGCGTTAGGGCTGTCGGGATGCCACCCCACTTACGAAAACGCTTCCAAATTTCAACGCTGTATGCCGCAGTTTGCTCCTCTTTCAGCAAAAGGTGGAACTCGTCTGCATAGTACCGGGTGGATTTTCCGGCACTACGGTTGGCGGTGACACGCCCCCACACAGCATCCTGCACGATGAGCATACCGAGTTTTTTCAGCTGCTTGCCAAGCTGTTTGATGTCAAAACAGACGATGCGGTTATTGATATCCACGTTGGTGTGGTGGTTGAAAATGTTCAGACTGCCCTTGACGTAGATTTCCAGCGCAGCCGCCACATGGCGGGCTTCCGGTTCATCTTGCGTCAGCAGGGCGTTGTACAGATCTTCCAACAGCGGCATATTTTCCGGGGTGGGATTCTCGAAATACTTGCGATAGATCACATGGACGCAGCGGTCAATGACCGTCTTTTCCACCGGCTGCAAGCCTTCTTTGCCTCCCACCACCAGTTCGCACAGGGATAGCACAAAGTCGGCTTTCAAAGCCAGCGGGTTATCCTCTTCCGAATAGTTGCTGTTGATGTCCATCGGGTTGATATACTGGGTGCTGGCAGGGCTGATGTGGATGACCTGCCCATGCAGACGCTCCACCAGCGGAGCGTACTCACATTCCGGGTCGCAGATGATAATATCATCGTCCGTCACGAGGAACGCATTGCAGATCTCACGCTTTGCGCTGAAGGATTTACCGGAACCGGGAGTGCCCAGAATCAGACCGTTGGGGTTCTTCAGCTTTTTGCGGTCAACCATAATCAGGTTGTTGGACAGAGCGTTCAAGCCATAATACAGGCTTTCCTTGCCGTTGTCGAACAACTCCTGCGTGGTAAACGGCACAAAAATTGCCGTGCTGCTGGTGGTCAGACCCCGCTGGATCTCGATCTGGCAGTCTGCCAGCGGCAGCGAGGACATAAGCCCCTGCTCCTGCTGAAAATCAAGGCGGCATAATTCGCAGTTGTGCTTCTGGGCAATGCTGACTGCCTGAAACACGTTGGTTTCCAGTTCCTGCTCGGTCTTGCCGGTGTTCAGCACCAGAAAAGTGACAAGGAACATCCGCTCGTTCTGGCTCTGTAATTCCTTCAAAAGTGCCTTGGCATCTCTGCCGTAGGTTGCCAAATCAGACGGCAGCACGTCCATATCGTATCCTGCGCGGACGGCTTTTTTCTGCTCTTCGATTTTGCTGCGGTCCAGTTCCGTGATGGTGTGCTTGATGGTTTTGATGGCCTTGTTCTGGTCAACGGACTGGATGTGCATGGTAACGATCTGACTGGAATCCATATCAAGGAAATCCTTCAGCAACTGGTCGCTCAGGTCAGAAGCCGTGATATTCAGAAAGCTGACCGCTCCGAAGATGCCGCCCATCTGAAAGGTGCGGCTGTTCTTAAACGCCAGCGCAGTGGGGGCAATGGCATCCTTTACGGACAGACCACTGGGCACAAGGTCTTTCCAGTTGAAGTGGAACTTGTTGGCTCCATCCATGTTCAGCATCCCGTGCATCAGCCGCAGACGCTCCGTACCGTCCAACGGCTTTGCCAGAACGCCCAACCTGTGAAAGTTGTTCATCAGGTCGTTCTGGATGTGCTCCAACCGAGGTTTGACCTGCGCCATGCTGTCGCCCTCGATGCCGTAGGTCAGAAACTTTGTTTTCGTCAGGCCGTTGTTTCCCTTGGAAAGCTGCTGCCGCAACATCTGGCTGTACTCGGCTCGCACATCATCAAAGCCATCCTGCTGGTACGGGATGCGGATGGACTTCTCGAAGTCTGCCGAATCGGTGGCGGTATTCACGAAAGACAGTTCAAAGTGGATAGAGCTGTCGAAAAAGTTGAGAAAAGAGCACCATTCCTCAAAGATGGCGGTCTTGTCCTCCTGCTGCGCCAACTGATAGTTGATATCCTGATACTGGATGGTGCGGGTGTAGTAGCCGGGACGGACACGGCAGGTGCCGTCCTCAAACATCCGCTGGAACGGAATGCTCTCCTGTGCCGTGCGGGGCACTGTGGGCTTGGGCGGCTTTTTGCCGTCTTTATTCTTTTTCAGAAACGGAATCATGGGTGTCATCTCCCTTCATAAGCAGTGCATAGTAATTGCGGGTCTGGTACGGACGCACCTTCGGACGAATAAAACGCGCCTGAAGGTAGTACCGCAGGATCTTTTCGGCGGGCTGACCGTTCTTCTGGTACATGGCCAGAAAAAACATGGGCAGCATCACCGCCATCATGCCGAGGGTAGCACCGGAATTGCCAGCGGTGTCCCGCAGAACAAAGAACAGCGGCACGCCTACGACTGCCGCTGCACCAAAACAGACGAGCTGCCGGGCGGTCAGGTTGAAGGCTACTTTGGACTTCACCTTGCTGAAATCGCGCGGCACGGAAATATAAGCTGCCAAAATTTCACCTCCGAATCAATGGGCACCCAGCAGAGTTTTGGCGACAGAGCTGGTCTTGAACAGCGAGAAGCAGAGCAGCACGGTATACCCCACGATGCTCCAGATCGAGTTGATGGCATCCCCGGATATTGCAACATTCTGGAGCAGAACAGCGTAGATCGCCACGCAGATCAGGATCAGGAAACCTTGAAATCCCAGCGCGAACAGAGAACGAAGATAGTTCTGTCCAACATGGGATTGCTCATGGTTGCCCCATGTTGCCATGGGCACCGGAGCCAGACTGACCATCATGTAGATCTCAATCATTCTTCCGTAGACGATGACGAAAATCACGATGGACAGGATGCGCATGGTGATACCGATGAAGAAGGACTGCAAGAACAGCCCGAACAGGGGGCCTACGTCCATCTGCATCATGCTGGATTGCAGCATGGAAAGCCCGATGTCGTTGACCCGTGTGTTGCCGGAAATAATGCCGCTGGAATTTGCCACCACCTGCTGCGTCACATCGAACACCGCCATGATGATGTCGAAGGTGTTGGAAATCATCCAGACCGAAATGGCAGTTTTGAAGATCCATTTCATCAACAGTGCAGGCTCAAATTGTGCCATGTTGTTGTGCTGGGTGATCATCTCTATCAGCTCATAACAGGCAATGAAGGTCAAAATTATGCCTGCAATGGGCAGCACCACATTCCGGGAGAGGGCTTCGATCATAGCAAAAACGCGCGGTTCAAAACTGGATGGTTTGGTGCCGACCTGCTGGGCGATGCTGCCCACTTGGGTGTTCACATCATCGAACAGGCCGGAAAGATTGGACATGATCGCCGCTGTCAGCAGCGACTTTATCCAATCTGAGATCGCTTTGAGAACGGTTTCCACTCAGCGCCACCACCCATCAGGAAAAATGGTTGATCAGGGTCTTGAGCAGGTTAAGCAAAAAAATAAGGTGAGTCAGAATCTGCATAAAAATCGCCTTCCTTTCAAGTAACAGTGAACATTCGATTTGCAATGCGTTTCCACTTTATAATAAGAATCCGTTTGCCACGGAGGGGCTGGAAACACTTGCAAGTAAATATGTACGGGGCGGCAATCGCCGCCCGGAAAAGATCAGCCGAACAGACCGCTCAGCAGGGGAATCAGGGTGATACCAATCAGGGCAACACCGCCGCCAGCCATCAGCTGTTTTATCCCCAATTAGGTGTAAAACTCTGCTCGATGGCGGGCGGCGGCGTACAAAAAATCTATATGGTGTTTTTAAGAGAATCGTCCCGGCGGGACAGGTCAGGCAGTGACCTGTTCCACCTCCGGGATGGGTTTGAGATTAAAATGAATTTCGATAGAAATGTGTCTTGTTTTATCTTCGTCAATGCGCTCATGCACGACGATTTCTTTGATTAAGCGGTTAAGGGTGGCTGCGTCCAGCTCTGTGATGTTGGCATATTCCTGAATGGCTTCCACCCATTGTTTTGCGTCATTGGCAAGCTGGGCTTCATCGGACAGCCGCTTCCTGCCCTCGGACACTTTTGCTTTAAGCTCCGTCTGCTCGGTCTGTGTCTTTTCCAGCATGGTGTTGAAATTCTGCTCACTGATACGCCCTGCAATCATATCCTCATAAAGCCGCATGACCATTTTATCCAGAACCTCAATCCGTTCCTCGTCCCTTGTAAGGGAGCGTTCCATTGCTTCCCGCTGTTCCCGCTGCTCGGCTTCACAGGTATTAGTCAGGCGGTCGGCAACCGCTTTCCCGTCCATCAGGGCAGCTCTGGCACATTCCCTGATTTTCCGCAGCACATGGCTGTAAAGGGTGTCATAGTCAATCCGGTGCTGGGTGCAGTGGTTCTTTCCAAAGGCATTGTAGGTCTTGCAGGAATAAATCTGCTGGGGATGTTTTGCGTTTGTGTAGCGTATCGTCAGCGACTTCCCACACTCGCCGCATTTTATCAGTCCGGCAAACAGGCTGATTTCATTGGTCTGCCCCGGACGCTGGCGGGATTTCAGCTTGTTCTGCACAATGTCAAAGCTCATGCGGTCAATCAGCGGTTCATGCTGTCCCTCCACCACAATCCAGTCCTCCGGCTTCTTTTCCCCAATCGTGCCGATTTTGAAACGGTAGTCCTTTTTCTGGGAAGCAATCGCCCCGGTGTAGACGGGATTCATCAAAAGGTCTTTGATAACTGAGAAGTCCCACATATACCGCCCGTTTTCCGGGTCTTTCTTTTCCCATTTGGTGCGGGTATTGCGAAGCCCCCGTTCCCGGTTCCACCATGTGGGGCAGGGGATTTTTTCTTCCTCCAGCCGTCTGCGGATATAGTTCGGACCATGACCGTTTAGGGCATATCCGAAAATCAGCCGCACAATCGGGGCGGTTTCCTCGTCAATGAGCAGATGGTTTTTGTCCTCCGGGTCTTTCCGATACCCAAACGGGGCAAGACACCCGGTAAACTGTCCTTTCTGCGCTTTCAGAAGATAAGAGGAATGGACTTTCTTGGAAATATCCTTGCTGTACATCTCGTTCAGGATATTCTTGAACGGGGCAATATCGTTGTTATCCCGCAGGGTGTCGATACCGTCATTCATGGCGATATAGCGGACACCGTTTCTTGGGAAAAAGTCCTCAATCAAATGCCCGGTTTGCAGATAGTTACGCCCCAGACGGCTGAGGTCTTTCGTGATGACAAGGTTGATCTGCCTGCGCTCAATGGCTCTCAACATTCTCTGTAAATCAGGACGCTCCATATTAAGACCTGTGAAACCATCGTCCTGATAGACTGCCACAACCTCCCATCCCTGCTTTTCGCAGTATTTTTCCAGCATATCACGCTGGTTTGCGATACTGGCACTTTCGCCTTGTAGGTCATCGTCCTTTGACAGCCTGCAATAGACCGCTGCACGATAGCCCCCGGCAAGTGCCTTTCCGATTGTTCTATATTCCATTTCGTTCATCATAGCCATTTACCCACACAATCCAGACGGTATCTGGCTCTTTTGAACCTCATCTTCATTATACTTCAAATCTTTCTTTTTAGCAAGATATTCTTTTGTATTTGTCTTTCCATATTTCTGGGAAATCAGGCTGACGAACACATCGGTTGCGTCCAGTTCCCCGTCAAACACCGTTGTAACATGAATCTCTGTTTTGTTTTTTGCCATAGGCAGTTATCCTCCATACATGAAAATAGCCAGACAGAGGGTGTCGGCAACGAAGTCCGGCAACGGGCTTCAAAAGACCTTGCAAACAATCTCAATCTGGCGATGGTTACTATTTATACTTTTCTTTTATTTTTCTGTTGTTTTGGTTGTCATAGGGGAGAAAAGCCGATAGTTTCGGGATTTTCCCCGGCAACCGGCTCGGCAACGGGATAGCAACAGGGGGTGCAACGGGCTGTCATTTTCAGAATGGAAGCTCCATCTGTTCTGTGACCTCCACAAAACCGTCCATCGTTTTTTCAGACGGGTTGCCGGAGTCCGTTGCCGGGTTTTCACGCTCCCAGCCCTTTTGTCTGCCATATTCTGAAAACATTCTTGGGTTCGGGAAGTACCGCCAGCCGGAAATGCACTGGTTCATAATCTCGTTGATTTCCCGGATTTCCCATTGCTTCGGCTCGTCAAAGGCATGGTTCAAGGCTTCCTTGTAGAGCTGCTTGGAGCAGACCATACTCCCGGTGTACTTATCAAGATACGCCTGTATCATCCCGGCTTTGGTGTCCTCCGGCATAAAATCCCGTTGGTGTTCTTTGAGATACCGCTGCATGGCGGGGCTGAAAGCCAGCTTGAACCTGCCGCTTCGGTAAATCTCCATCGCTTCCGCCCACATCTGCTCGATATAGGCTCTGGAAGCAGCTTCGTCCTCCAAAATGTGAACCTCGGCTTGCTCCGGGTACACCATGACGGGGATAAAGCGGCGGTTGCCGGAACGGTCAAGGGGCAGGAAGTCAAGGGCATTGGAAGTGCCGCCAAACACGCACTGACGGGGGCGGTCTGCCGGGTGGGTTTCATAAGGTATCTTGTAGACCTCTTTCTGTCGGCTTAAAAATGACTTGATTTCCTCAATGCTCTTGGCGTTGGCGGTTGCCATCATTTCCGACATTTCGATAATCCAGTGACCTTGCAGCTTGCGGTACACATTGTCATCGTCCAGCTTCCGCAAATCATCGGAGAACCACTCGTCCCGGACTGCCAGCAGACGGAAGAAGGTGGACTTGCCAGCCCCCTGACCGCCTACCAGACAGAGCATGATTTCAAACTTGCACCCCGGCTGAAAGGCCCGTGAGATTGCACCCAGCAGGAACAGCTTCAACGCTTCATAGGTGTAATCGTCTGCGTCAGCCCCCAGAAAGTGCCGCAGGCAGAAACGGATTCGTTCTGTACCGTCCCACACAAGGGCGCTTAAATAGTCCCGGATGGGATGGTACTTGTTTTCATTCGCCACAATCCCGATGGCGTTATCAATCTTTTTCTCATTGGTAAGCCCATAGGTTTCTTCCAGATAAAGAAGCAGATACTTCATGTCCGTATCGTTCAGGGCGGTGCTTTCCCTGTGAAAACCGATGGGCTTTATGATGTCCTTGCGGTCAGTCAGGATGTTGTATGCGATAGCCCTGGAGAGCAGCGGGTCACGCTGGAATACGGTCAGGCAGTTCCGTATGCTCTGACGCACACCGCCTTTCTCGGTAGTTTCCAGCCCCGCCTTGATTTCCTCAATGCTCTGGGGCGGCTGCATGGCGTTCATGGTGTTTTTTAGTTCTTGCTGCGTCTGCGGCTGCAAGCTCTGCCATTCGCTGTTCAAGCTGTATCACATCCTTTCCGTAGTCCGTAATCAAAGCCGCTTTTTCCTCTGTTTCCCCGAACAGAAGCACATCCAGCAGATATTCCACTTGGGCTTGCTTCTGTAAGGCTTCCACAAACCGGGGATGAAAGGCTTCCTCCGGGGAGTGCGGGGCATATTCCTTTCTCCATGCCCGGAGCAGGTGGAGATAATCGGCAAGGATACGGAAGCAACGGTTTTTTGCTTCCTGAAACTGTTCCTCCGGGGATTTCTGCCGGGGCTTGGGCTTTTTTGCCTTTCCCGGCGGTTTCCAGTCCTCATAGGAAAGCCCGAAGTCCTGTGCCAGTTGTACGGCGGCTTCTTTCTTTCCCAGCCCATACAGGGCGGCGGTAAAATCAATCACATCCCCATCAGCACCGCAGCCGAAGCAGTGGTAACGCCGATCCAGCTTCATGCTTGGGGTTTTATCGTTATGGAACGGGCAGCAAGCCATCCCGTTCCGACCTACATGGATTCCATAATGCTCCGCAGCCTGTCTTGTTGTGACGGACTGCTTCACAGCTTCAAATACATTCAAATCTATCCCTCCTTGAAAACAAAAAAGCACCTGACATTCTCTGATTGAAAATGGCAAGTGCCTGTTAAAGTTCCATATCCTGTTGTTTGTGTTTCGTCTGTGCCGGGACAGTTCTTTGTGCTTTTTTCTCGTCAGCCTTATCCTGCAAGACTTCCTTGATAGGCTGCTTCTTGGGCGGCTCTTTGCTTTCTTCTGTGCCGGGTGTGGCTTTCCGTACCCAGTAGCGGATGTCCCGCAGCTTCTTCAAATCCTCCTGTACCTCGGTCAGCGGTACTTTCAGTTCTGCGATTTCGCTGAGAAGCGTTTCCTGCTCCTCTTGCAGCTCCTTTTGGGTACTGTCCTTATCGTCCGGGTGCTTGGCAAGGTAGTCAGCGGCTTTCTCATACCGGGCAACCTCCGGGTGTTCCTGTTTGAATTTCTCCTTTGTTTTCTTAAAAAATATCTTCTGGTACTTCTCATAGACAGCCTTACATTCTTTGCAGTCTGTCCGGCTGGCAAGAATCCCGTCAATCACTTTGCTCCGGGCTTCCTTTGGCTTCATCTGATTGCGGTAATCTGCGGCTGATTTCCCGGAAGATTCCAGAAACGCTTCTAAGTCCTCCACAGTGGAAAGCCCCTTTTGCCGGAGATAGGACAGGTCTTCGCTGACTGCCTTTAAGTCCTGTGAAGTTCCCCGGTTCTGTCCAGCCCTTGTCCAGTCCTTCCGTTCTTCCTTTCGTATCTCCATATACTTCATCAGCAGATTGGGAAGAAGTGTCGCTTCCTCCGCCGCCTTTTGTGCAAGCAGCTCCTTCCGTTTTTCTCCCAGCTCGGTAATCCAGCCTTTGAGGTTTTGGATAAGCTGCCGGATGGACTTCATCAGGCGGTTGGCGGCTCTGATTTCCCGGTTCAGGTTGCCGATATTCGTCTGGATACCACGTTTTTCCATCTGCCGGACAGCAGCCCCCTCATGGACAGTAGGGACAATATCAAGCCCCTGTCTGGCATAGGAACGCAAGTCCACACGCTCCGGGCGGTCATTGGCTTCCAGATAGCGGTTCTGGATGACCTCCCACTCATGCCGCCAGATTTCACAATACTTCTGGTCGTTCCAGTCCACCGTATCCTCCTTGTGACTTTTCCATCTGCCGGACGGAAGTTTTATTCGTTCCCCATTTTCGTCAAGGTCATAAACCTTACGGCTCTTGGGAAGCCATTTCCCATGTTCGTCCATTGCCCTCATAGTCAGCAGAACATGGGCGTGGGGATTGTGTCCCGGCGGATGGGGGTCATGGATTGCAAAATCAGCAATCATGCCTTTGGAAACAAACTGCTGCTCACAAAACTCCTGGACAAGGACAGCATACTGGTCGGGTGGTATCTCTCTTGGAATGGTAAGCACCTACCTCCTTGCAAGCTGGGAGTTCCATTGTTTTTCCACAGCTTCGGCGGCGTTCCATAAGGTATTACGGTCTGCATACTCCGGCGGGGCATTTGCTGGGAGCAGAATCTCATTGTGGACGATACCACGCTTTTCCGGGTAGTGCTTCACTTGCTGGTCGTATTCACAGAACAGCTTTTCACCACTCTGGTAAGCAGCGGCGGCAACCGCAGACTGCCGCTGGCTGCGCTGAACAATCGTGATTTCGTTGTGTGGACAGGGCATTTCGTGTCCCTCCTTTCGCTAATTGGTGGACGGGGTGGCGTTTTACCACCTCATTTTGGGCAGAAAAAAAGCAGGAGACCTTTTTCAGATTTCCTGCTCGGTGTGCCGCTATGTGGGCGGCGGGTATTTAATTGTAAAAGTTCGGGGCAAGTTGACCCGATGTGAAGCTGACAAACTCGAAGTTATCTTTTTCTTAATGGCAATGCTATTAAATTTCCCAATAATGCAATAACAGCATATCCAACTACATAAACCCATGCACTTGAGTTATAAAATATAAATATGGATGGCGCAAACATTATTGCTACAATCAAAATATACCAGAAGTTAAAACCATTCCTAATCCCATAAAAAACAGAGGTTATTAAACATATTAGAGGAATAATTACTAACATAACAATCATTGCACTTCCTGTGTTTTTTATAAACCAAGGAACGATATAAAAATCTATCAGCAACAGTAGGTAGAAAACCATGTTCTTTTTTAATTTATCCATCATATCATCATCCTTTTAAATTCCGATTTGTTGTCATCTTCATTATACTTCATTGGCTATCGAAAAGATAGCATATTTTATGAAACTTGTCGGCTGGGAACAGCTTGCAACGCAAGGTGTCCCCAGATGGCAAGTACACAAAAGGGTAGCTGGCGGCAGCCAGCGCAGGGGAAGCGTAGCGTCCCCTGTATGATTTGGAGCAGACCATGACTGCGGAAAATCACAGCCCTCCGGCGAGGAGCCTTCGGAGAACGCAATGCACCAACCTTTGGGTGGTGTATAATTGCGCCCTTAGTAAACTAAGGGGATTCCGGCTTCTCCCGTTCCAGCAGTTTTTTCAATAGTTCCTGCGTGTCCTGCCTGTGAAAAATGAGTTTCAACAACAGCATGACATCATCATCTGTCAGGCGTTCCGGCTCTTGCAGAAAACTTTCCAGCATACCGCCACGAGTACAGAGCCGGTGCGTCCGTTCCTTTCGGGTAAGCTGCTTTAACTGGTGCTGCAATGCCTTTTCATCATTGATGGCTTTCCGCAGTTTCTTTTCGCTTTTCTCCAACTCCCGATTGAGTTTTTCCAGCTTTGAGGTATCAGGCAAGGGCAGCGTCCTCCTTTCCCGGTATCAGCACATAAATCCTGTTTGGTTCTCCAACGCCCTGACGCACCCGCATGATAAGTCCGGCGTTTTCCAGTTCATTCAAAGAACGCTTGACCGTCATAGAGCTGCGGGACAGGACTGCGGCAATGGCTGTGACAGGGAAGCAGACAAACAGGATTCCGTTCTCGTCCTCCTGCCCATTGGAGAGCATAGCGTCCAGCATCCGGCAGTACATGACCTTTGCGGTGCTGCTGACTGGAAACCCTGTCAACGCTCTTGGAAAAGCCATACAGGGCGGCAATGGTGTGTCTATCGTCATAAATTCAAAATTCATTCGGTGTGTTCCTCCTTTTTCTTTGCTCGTTTGGATAAATAACGGGGGCAGTCAATCACAACCGCCCGGAAGCTCTGCTTGCACCCATGCTGGCATTTCCGGCATAATTCGTTGTAAGTGACACGCCCCCGGTCATTGAGGTAAAAAGAAAGCTCCTGTTTCCTCTTTTTGCTCATTCTCGGCATATTGCGCTTCCTCCCGTTTTCGTGTATGGTTTCGGGGCGATTTTCGGCAAAATTACAGCCATAGAGCCGCCTAAAATCTCCCGAAGTATCAGCGATAGGGTAGACTATCCCCCTATCAGATTGTCGTGTTTCGGTATCATTTCGGTGTCAGTTCGCCAGTTCTCCCCGGTGTCGTTCCTCCCCTGAATCTCACAGCGGCGTATCGCTCCCTTTGGTATGCTCGTTTCGGTCAGGGTTCCTCCACATCCCTGCCAAAAGTCATGGCACTACATCGCCGGGGAAGCATATCCCACACAGGCTGGTCATTCGATTGGAATAATCCATCGATGAACTACCTGTATCATAGAACATTTTTGTGCCCTATGCCGTATGTCCACAAAGTAGGAATTAGGAGTAAAAATCAGAAATTTCCACGATTGCGGAAAGTGTGATATAATCCAGTTAAGCGGCAGCAATGAAACCGCCGGAAAGGAGTGTGCGCCCATGAAAGGAGCAACAAGCATACAGGAACGCCTTTGGGAACTCCGCAAGGACAAAGGCTTAAATCTGGAAGAACTATCAAAGCTGACGGGTATTTCCAAATCTGCTCTCGGAAGTTATGAAAAAGAGGATTTTAAGGAAATCAATCATGGCAACCTTATCACGCTGGCAGACTTCTATGGGGTTTCCGTTGATTATCTACTGTGCCGGACAGAGAACAGGGAGCAGATCAACACGTCATTGACGGAGCTGCATTTGAATGATGAGATGGTTGCTCTCCTGAAAAGCGGTCGGATTAACAACCGTCTGCTCTGTGAGCTTGCCACCCATAAAGATTTTATCAAATTTCTTGCAGACATTGAGATTTATGTGGACGGGATTGCCACCATGCAGATTCAAAATCTCAATGCACTTGTCGATACCGTCCGGCATGAAATCATTGAACGGTATCGCCCCGGCGAAGATGACCCGCATTTGAAAGTGCTGCAAGCCGCCCATATCAGCGATGATGAGTATTTTAGTCACATGGTTCTGGATGACCTCAACCTCATTATCCGGGATATTCGGGAAGCCCACAAAAAGGACAGTGAGAGTGCACCCCAGACCACCGTTGCCGATGAACTGAAAGAAAATCTGGAAGCGGTCGAAAATTTCAAGGGCAGCCGGGATGAAAAGCTGGTTGTCCTTTACTGCAAGCAACTTGGTATCAACTATAAAAATCTGTCAGATGAAGAATTTCGCTGGCTCATTCGGATTCTCAAAAAGTCAAAGAAAATGAGCACGCCTATCAGCCAAAGGAAAAAACGGTAAAGAAAAACCGCTGTTGCATGGTTTGTTAGCTTCCATGTAGCAGCGGTTTTTGCTGGGATTATTCAGTTGAATTTTTAGAACGACAAACTTGAATTTGTATGGCTCAACTCCTTATCGACCGGCCATAGCTCGTTTATAAAGTAGACCTCCTTTTATAAGTAACAACAGAAAAGCCACTGTTACTGCATATGGTTCTCTCGCAATCGCCAGATACAAAACAGTAATAATACTAAGCCCTACAGACAAAAAAGTAATCACCTTTTTTCCCTTTTCAAATTTGAAATTGACCATTAAAATATTCACAATTCCAATAATCGTTAATGCGATAAAAAGACCCCAGTATGTCATACGAATCCAAATTTCATTATCTACATACTCAATAAGACTTACTGAATAGATATATCCATCAACCGGTTTGGAATACAATGGAAGAAAAATAAGCATCAAAGAGAGCAAATCGGTAAATCCAAATAACAAGTCACATAGACCATTGAGATTTGACTTGTTTTCTTTTTCAGCAATCAAAACCAACTGATCTCCGGATAACAGCTCATCAATGGACACAGAGAAATATCTGGATATTTCCTTTAATGAATCTATGCTCGGATATCCTCTTCCGGATTCCCATTTTGAAATTGCAGTTCTTGAAACAAATAATGCCTCGGCTAGTTCTTCTTGTGTCAAACCTCGGCTCTTTCTTAATTCCTGAAGCTTTTCATGGAATTCCACCTCCTTCACCTCCTTTTTTATTTCACTTTTTTATTGTTAGCATAACTACTGCCTTATAAACAGTAAATAATCCGGCACTTAACAATACACCACCCACAATATCCGTAAACCAATGTACTCCGGAAATCAATCTGCCGATAACCATGAATGCAGAAAAAGCGATTGCTAGAATCGTTATGATTCTTTTCAATGTAGAACATGACATTCTTCGCTGGATCTGTTCAACCAAAGTCGGCATCACGCACAATACCAGTAGAGTCGTTGAAGAAGGATAAGAAGCCTCCATAATTCCATTGATTAAAATTGGTCTGTAATTGATTGGGATGATCTCAAAAATGAAGTATGCCAGTATCACTATAACATAATAAACTCCCAGGATAATGATATCGGGATCCACTTTGAAGAGACTTCTTCTCTTTATTAACTGAACCAGTCCAATACCTGCAAAAATCAGGCATACAACTAAAGGAATCAGACCCATCCAATCGGTAATCGTATAAATTGTCATATTAACATTTGTTAAACGATGAAACCAGCAATTGAATGTTGCAAATCCAATATTCGTTGCATTCTGCCCCAGTGGCTGCACGTCTACCATCTGGATCAAAGCTGTCCATATTGCAAACGCTATAATAAATATACCTCCTAAAAATAAAACTTGTTTTCCATTCTTTTTCATCATTATACGTCCTTTCTATATTGGTTTGTCTTTTCGACGATTTCACCTTATCAAAAAGCGTAAAATGACGCAAGAATCGCTCTTTCACATGTATGACACGATTCGTATCATCCCCACAAATGCGTGATTTTCTGTATATTTTCCTGAATACCTATTCCTACAAATTTCGATTTGTCATAATCATTCTATCATACCGTTATGAATAAATCATCTCATGCAAAACAATTTCTTCTGCCCGGTTGTGGATATTATTGCACCGCTGCACCCATTCCATTTGACGGGTACGCTTCAAGTCCTCGGTCACGCCCTCGGCAATTTTCATCTGCTCCATGATGGTGTCTAACCGTTCCTGTGCCTGTTCGTTCAGGTCTGCAAGATATGTCCATAGCTCTCCGGTCAATATCAATGTGTTCAATCTGGCTGGGTGGACTTCTCTCAAATATTCCCGGTGCATCCGTCCATACTTTCCGATGGGGCGGTGTTCTTCTGGCAGTTTCAAATCTGGGATGTAGTAATCTCCGACAAGGATATAATCAATTCCGTTTTCCGTTATTCTTGGTTTCAATTCGCTCATGTTCCTTACCTCCTGTGGAAGCAGGCTCGTCTGGTACTAACTCAATCACATCGGTAATCTCACAATTCAGCGTTTCGCAGATACGGGCTAATGTGTCCATACTGATGTGCTTTCCCTCTTTGCTCATGTTGGCAATCATATTTGTTGTCATACCAGCGGCAAGCCTTAAATCCTCTTTTCTCATATCACGCTCTAACAGTGTGTGCCAGAGTGGTTTATAGCTGATGTGCATATTGTTTTCCTGCCTTTCTATCCATACCACCGGGGCAGCTGCCCCGGCAGGAACTTTTCTCTTATTATAACATCAATCTTGTGAAATCACAATTTATTCTTGTAGCCTGCCGCTGATACCGTCTGGATTGTGCTCTTCCTTTCTTTTTGTTCCCTTTAATTAGCCATGAACTGCTTCATGCCCTGACTCTTTGCGGAGGGGTTATCGCCGCCGTAACCCTCCATGAGGTTCACGGCACCCCACACGCCCAGACCGGCACCCAGAGCAACCACCAGAGTCTTCAGAACGTCCACTGCGTTGTTAAAGAATTCCATAGAAAAATCTCCTTTGTTTTGAAAAAGCGACCCTGCACACACCTGAAATCCGTTTGCAAAAGCCGAAAACCACGGCGAAGGTTGATTCTCCGGTGTACCTGTTGGGTCAATGGGTAAAAAATAACCGCTCGTCTTATCAGGCGGGCGGGAGTGAATCAGCATCCACCATGATGAAGGTATCATCCGGGTGGATTTTTTCTTTTCGGTTCAAGAACTTCTCGATATCGAGGGCGTTCTTGGGGTCATAATCGGAGGTGTACTTGTAGTTCGGGTGCTGGGTCAGGTCGTACTTGTCGCTCAAAAACGGGCGCACACCCCGCAGTTGCAGGATGCACTTGCCGCCATCCAGCACCGCCAGTTCATCCCTGCTCATAAGTTCGTGGCCGAGTTTTTGATAGTTGGTTCCATAGCTTGGGCTATTGCCACGGGTATCGGAATTGTTGTAGCTGTCGATGGTTTCCTTGCCGAGTGCTTCGGCAAGATCTTTCAGGGTGGTAGGCTCACTGCCGCCGAGGAAGATCTGCGAATCCATATTGCCGACAATAGTGTCGGCGTTGTCCTTGTAGATGGCTTTCAGCTGGCTGCGGGTCTGCAAAACCAGACACGCCGAGATCTCACGGCTGCGGATGGTAGCCACCAGTTTTTCCAGCTGTGGAATCTGACCGATGTTAGCACACTCATCGATCAGGCATCGCACATGGATGGGCAGCTTACCGCCGTACACATCATCGGCTTTGTCGCAGAGCAGATTGAAAAGCTGGGTGTAGATCATGGAGATCAGAAAGTTAAAGGTGCTGTCCGTATCGCTCATGATAAGGAACAGCGCCGTTTTCCGGTCGCCCAGCTTGTCCAGTTCCAGCTCATCGTACATGGTGGCATCCCGGACTTCCTGAATATCGAAGGGTGCGAGCCGGGCACCGCAGGAAATAAGGATTGACTTGGCCGTTTTGCCGGCAGCTAGCTTGTAAAGTTTGTACTGCCGCACGGCAAAGGATTTTGGCTTCTTCTTACCCAGATCCTCAAA
>NZ_WKZG01000027.1:0-23432 GCF_009679665.1 Faecalibacterium sp. BIOML-A4
CCAATCCACAGCACCCTGAAACTATTGTAGCATTCCGCTGGAGAGCGGTCTATAAATACTACTATTTTATTATACGAGGAACGCCTTATGACCTTTAATGCAATGACCGAACACTACGAGGAGATTACGGTTTGCAGAAAGCCTGCGCTGTTCACCAGCATCCGCATCAAGAGGGATACCATCCCGGATGGTCTGTACGCCTACGATGTCCGGCACGACGATGAGTGCCGGGGCATCCCTTGTGAGATCGCGCCCTTTGTGATGGTCAACCACTGGGGCACCATTATTCTTGCGGAACCGCTGGAACTGCCGGATGATGGGCGGCGATATATCGACGAGGACACCGACTGGAACTACGCTCCTTTGGATGGCGAGGACACCGCCAATCACAAACCGTGCACTACCATTTCTGATTTTATGACTGCCTATGCCCACTAAAACTGTATTAAAAATACCGTATATTCTGTTTTGTATTAAAATCAGCCGTTTTCAGACCATTTCAAGGTGCAAAACACAGTCTTAAAAATGTCGCTCGTTATCTTTGAGCCAGAAAGGAGACGCATGAACATCTATGGCTATTGCCGCATCTCTACGGCAAAGCAGAGCATTGACCGTCAGATCCGCAACATCAAGGCCGAATACCCGACTGCCCATATCGTGCAGGAAGCCTATACTGGCACATCCATTTTTCGCCCGGAATGGCTGAAGCTCTATCGGATTCTAAAATCCGGGGATACGGTGGTGTTCGATTCGGTGTCCCGGATGTCCAGAAATGCAGAAGAAGGTTTTACTCTGTACGAAGACCTTTACCACAAGGGCATCCGGCTGGTGTTCTTGAAAGAGCACCACATCGACACCGAGACCTACAAAAAAGCCCTGTCCGGCAGCATTGCCATGACAGGGACAAATGTGGACTTCATCTTGAAGGGCATCAACGAGTATCTGATGGCCTTGGCAAAGGAGCAGATCAAACTGGCCTTTGAGCAGTCCGAAAAAGAAGTTGCCGATCTGCACCAGCGTACCCGTGAGGGCCTTTTGACCGCCCGGCTGAACGGCAAGCAGGTTGGTCGCAAAAAGGGTGTTGGCTTTGAAACGAAAAAAGCCAGAGAAGCCAAGCAGATTATCCGCACTCACTGCAAGACCTTTGGCGGCACACTTGACGATGCTGAGTGCATGAAGCTCACCGGTCTTGCCCGGAATACCTATTATAAGTACAAGCGTCAGATTCGTGCTGAACTGATGGCTGAACAGGATTTGCCGAAAGGAGCAAATGTCTTTTATGAACCGCCAAAATCATTCTGAGTCGGAGAACAAGCTTACCCAGGAGGAAAAGCAGGAGTTTTTGGAACTTCTGGCTCGTCTTTCCCCGGAACAGCGTGAAGCACTGAAAGAAGTGCTCAAATCCTTTACCTAAGCAAAACAGTGCGGAGTGGCATCATGTCACCCCGCACTGTTTATTTTTTATTTACACCCCAAAAACGAACTTTTTAAAATCCCAAAAATCCAGCGAAATTACTGACTAAATTGCCAACATGCTCCAGCACTCGGGACCCTATATCGGCAGCCTTCTGTGCAACTTTTTTCACAACGGTTTTTCCTACCTCAAAAACCTTCCGTGCACCTTTTACAGCAAGCTCGCCCACTTTGGAGCCAGCCATATAGGCAACGGTTCCTCCGACAAAACCGCCAACTGCTGCACCGACTGGACCAAATGCCAGACCGACAGCGCCGCCTATCGCTGCACCTTTGCTCATGGAGGCCAAGCCCGCCACGGTTGACACCGTGGTTTCCTGCATTTTTTCAAAACCCTCCCGGAGGGTAAGTTCCCCAGTGGCAACCTTGCCCAGCACCTTTACATTTTCCACCGCAACGTATGCGATATTTGCAAAAGTGCCTGCGGGCGTACCCTTCGGGATCACGGAGAGGATCTCTTTTTCTGAAGCCACTTTCAGCGCACCTGCCGTTGCTGCCTTTACGCCAAAGTCGGCACCGCCGGTCAGAGCAGCCTCCACTACTTCCTGCCCGTCGATTTCTTCTCCGTTCCAGACCTTCTGTGCCACAGTCATACCTGCACCGATCACAGCCCCTTGCAGTGCTGCTGTACCCGCCTGTTTGCCGATGCCCATGGCAAGATCCTTGACCTGATACTCGTTCCAGTTCAGTTCACTCCAATTGCCGCTCTGGGCCTCTTCCTGCATCTGCTTGGCTTTTTCCTTACTCAGAGGCTTGCTGGTGGTTCCATCCGGCGCTTCAATGACATTGGACGATTTCTTTTCGATTTCCTGTCCGTCCGGGATCAGTTTTCCTTGGCCACGGTAGTCCCCTTTTTCAAACATCTCCCCCGTTGCGTGGGAATCCTGCCCGTACTTGCACTGATACCGCTTGACGATTTTGCCTTCGCCATCTACAATGACGACATCCACCGAATTTTTTCCGTAAGCACCATCCGGTTCCAGCACCTTAGCACGATATTCGCTTCCTGTTGCTTCGGCATTCAGGTTAAAAGTCTGTGCATGGTACTGTTCCGCAATATACCCGTCCAGATTCGGGTTCTGGCTGGGCACACCAGCCTTAGTGTTAATAGTGTGGTAAAGCTGCTCGTTAGCTGTATCCAGCGCCTTATCCAACCCAGCCAAATAGACCGAGGCTTCCTGCGCCGACATTGCCGAAATTGATTTCTGGGTCTGCGCGGCAAACCAGCTCTCCCTGCTGCGGCCATTGGCAACAGCTTCTTGCAGGGACTGGTGCATCGCTTCGTTCCGGTGCAGAGTGGTAACGATCTCGTCCGTCATCTTATGGATCTCTTCCGAAGGTTCCTCCGGCAGATATTCCTGCAGCTTTCCACCCAGCCATTGCTCCACCGGCTGTTCCGGGTGGCTGGTATAGCTCTGCATAAAATCCGTGTAGATCGGCTTGACCTTTTCCCAGTCCTCCGGCGTGACCTCCGGTGAACCGGTTTTCTGTTCCAGCAGTTCCGGCTCCGGCATATCCACTTCCAGAACAGTCACATCCACTTCTTCATCATAGGGCTGCACAACCGTTTTCATTGCTGCTTCCCTTTCTGCTCTTTCATCAGTACTCCAAACATATCAGCATATAACCCGCGCTTTGCGCTTGTGACGCTCGCAGCCGTTTTTACTCCCGGTTCCGCTATTACCTTTGCGGCCTCCGCTGCGGCCTCCGCACACGCCCGCAAGGGATTCGGTTCCGCTTTTGCTTTTGCAGCCTTCACATACGCCTGTGAGGGGTCCGGTTCTTTTTCCTTCTTGTCCTCCAGACTGGCAGGTTTGATGTCGATCTTCTCCACAGTTTTCTGGATGCTGGCGATCTTATCTTTCAGTGTGCAGGAAATGGACTTGGTGTCCTTGATGGAGCGGATCAGATCGGCTGTGGTAATGGTCGTTCTACCCTCGATGAAGGCACGTTCAATGGTATCCTTGACCACAGCTTCCAGATCTGCGCCATTGTAACCTTCTGTTTCTTTGATAAGTGCAATGGAATCAATGTTCTCATTCCACTTTTTGCGCTTTTTCAAGTGAATTTCCAAAATCTTCCGGCGCTCGGTTCCATTGGGCAAATCCACAAAAAACAGCTCATCAAAGCGGCCTTTACGCAGAAATTCCGGCGGCAGACGGGAGATATCATTTGCGGTCGCCACAATAAAGACCGTGTTCTCTTTTTCCTGCATCCAAGTCAGGAACTGACCAAACAACCGTGTAGTCACATCGTTGCCGCCGCCCTCGCCGCCGACACCGGCAAAGGCTTTTTCAATTTCATCGATCCAGAGCACACACGGGCTGATGGCCTCCGAAAGCTTGAGCGCGTTCCGCATATTTTCTTCGGATTCACCCACATACTTTCCCAGCAGCCGTCCCACGTCCAGGCGCACCAGCGGAATCTCAAACAGACTTGCCGTCGCCTTGGCAGTCAGGCTCTTACCACAGCCCGGCATACCGATGATCATAATGCCTTTGGGCACATCCACACCGAACTTGATGGCCTTGTCCAGCTCCCGGAAGATAAACGCCTTGCGGTACAGCCAGTCTTTCAGATTTTCCAGACCGCCGATGTCCTCAATACTTTCACTGAAATTAACGATCTCCAACATGCCAGATTTCTTGATGAACTGCTCCTTTTCCTTCAGGATCAGAGCCTTATCTCCTCGTGTGATACAGCCACCGTCCTGATACGCCAACGTCAGAATCTGCCGGATCTGGAACTCGTTCAGCCCCTTGAACGAAAGGGCAATTTCGTCAATGGTGTCAGCATCCACCTCAATTTCCATATCTGTGATGAACGCACGAATAATGCCCCGAATCTCATCAATGGTCGGCAGCGGGATATCAAAAATCGTAATGTAATTTTCCAACTCACGCGGAATGACCGTCACTTCAGAGATAATAAAAATCGTAGCACTGTAATTCTCGTTATAGAGGTTGTTTTCCGCAATGCGTTTCAGGTACGCAATTACTTTGGGATTATCCAGTTCCCGGTGGACATCCTTCAGAATCAGGAAGGTCTGCTGCTCGAACCCATCATCCATGGTCAGCTTCAAAAATTCTTCCAGAGAGCAGCCCTTCATAGGGCTTTTGGTCTTAAAGTCCACAAGTCCAAGCGCATTGTTGAACTCCACACATTTTGCACCCTGCCCAACGTGCGCAATTGCCGCATCAATCACCTTGAAATCAAAGTGATTAATGTAAATGATTGGGTGCAGCGCGTCAATGTAGGAAGCCAGGATATTTTCTGCACTGCGTTTCATCCTTACACCTCCATGTAAAGCATGGTGCGCATGGAAGAGTTGCTCTTATAGTCAATGCCGTCTACAACGGGGAATTTGCCATTGATCTGAGCACTGCCAAGATCTCCGCCGATCACACCAGCAGAACGGGCAAAGTCGCCGACTCCAATGCTGAGCAGCATATATTTCTGTCCCTTCGGCTTCAGGTCCTTCCAATAACCGTCCGTAACACCAGAAAAGGATTTCAGGTTGTCACCCAGTGTTTCCATAATTTCTTTTTGTCCCAGCATTGTTTTAATTTTTTCATAGAGCACATAGTTGTCAGAACCTGCCGGGAAGGTCAGATTCTCCGGATCGGGTGCAAAGCAGACTTCACGTGCCTGCTCATTCATCAGGAAGCACATGACAGCCAGAAGCATCTTCTGGTCAGCCAATTCCGTTAAAACCCTGCGGTAATCATATTGCAGCACCCACTTGTATTTCTCTACGATCTCCTGAATAGCCGCCTTGATCTGCGCAGCATCATTTTGGTTTTCGAAAACGGTATTGAGCAGGCTCCGATATCCCTGCTGATAATCTTCAATGATGCCTTCTACCTTATAACCTTCCTGTTTGTACTGCTCGTTCTCGCTCTCGCTTTCCACCTTATATTTCAGGATGTAAATGCTCTTTTCTACTTCTGCCGGGTCGCAGGGAATCTCAAAGATCCGAATCAACTCCTTGATGATGCCCATGGAATCTTCCGAACGGATTTCTTCCACCTTTTTCAGCTCTTCTTCGTAGCCGCGCACCTTCAGCCAGCGGCAGAGCAGACCATTGCGGTAATAGTTCAGCACATCCTCAATGGAAAAATTGTTCTGAAGATCTTCAATCGTGCGTACCGGTGTGTTGTCACAGATCAGATTGAACTTGATAGTTTTAGCCATTTTCTTTTACCTCCTGCTTTCTAAGTGTGTTCCTTTCGGTTCATTTCGCAGTTTAGTTTTATTCGCTCTCCTTGTTCGTAAGACAGCCTCCTTAATATTGATCGTCCATCTTTTCAATTTCCTGTTTCATCTCCTGCACCAGCGTTTCCGGCGCAGTCACTTTGACTTTGCCTCCTTGACTGAGCAGCCACATTTTCACGCCCGTTCCAAAGACTTCTGCTTCAATGGAGCATACGCCCTCCTGTTTGTCCACAACTTTTGCCATGGGGAACTTGTCCAGCACAGCTTCCACCGATGGGCCATAGTAGTTGAAGCTGATCTTCTGCGGCTCTCCGCCGAACATGAACTGTGTACGGTTCTTATACTCGCCCTCTTTGAAGCGTTCTTTATAGGGAACAGAAAACTTTTCACCTGTTTCCTTGATGGAATGTATCCTGTCGAGCCGGTAAATGGTAGGATATGGGTCGTTCTTTTTGTGGAAAGTCTCTCTGGTGGAGTGGTCTGTGATAATACCCATGAGATAGAAATAATACTCTGAGAACATCAACCCCACCGGCTCAACCGTCCGTTTTACGATCTGATGTTCTTTCAGCTTCTGATACTCGATTTCCAGCACCGACTGATTGCGGATTGCCTGCGCCGCCATCCACAGGTTATCCGGGTCAACGGCTGCATGAGCCGGGTCGTGATAGTTGAACAGCTCATTGCTGATGAACCACTCAATATCGGCTTTTTCTTTTTGAGACACACAAAGGTTCAGGATAATTTGCAGTTGCTTTTCCACCTGCTCTCTGGTGAAGGCTCGGCTTTCCAGCAGAATCTTACATAGGGCCAACACTTCACCTTTGGAAAGCTGCTCAACTTCCTGTGTGACCAAACGGTATCCGTTTTCCTTTTTGTCGTACTCGATTTTTCTTACAATGCCTTCCTTAGCGCACTGTTCTGAAAGAAAATCTCTGATGCTGTCAATATCTCTCTGGATGGAGCGGACGTTCACATAGTACTGCTCTGCTGCTTCCTGCTTGTTGATAAGCTTGCCAGAAAGAAAATCCTGATAAAGTTCCAGCACACGGGTCGTTTTTAAGGTATCTGCTGTCATTGGTTTGTCCTCCTCTTCGGTTCAGCCCCATTATAGCAACGAAGATGGACAGGGAGTGTCTACCATATCATTTTTTCAGAATGTTTTACCACAAATTTTATCGAATCGATTTCTTTCTTGTATCATATCACCCAAATTAGATGCCAGTAATATGATTTTTGCTATTTAAAGTATACGACTTATACAATTATCGGTCAAGCCTTATCACAATAAAATCGTAAGTACACACTACGATTTATCCAAGGAGGCCGAACCATGGAACGAGAGAAGCCCACATTTGATATCCTGGGCCGCATTGAACAGGAACGCCTTTCCCGCGGCTGGTCTGAGTATGCCCTAGCAGAGAACTCCGGGCTGACCCAATCCACCATCTCAACATGGCGGAGAAGAAATCTCCAACCCAATGTTGCTTCTATCGAGAAAATCTGTACAGGCTTCGGCATTACCCTCTCTCAGTTCTTTCAAGAGGAAGAGCCTGTTTATTTAACCAATGAGCAAAATGAGCTTCTTGATCTCTGGGCTAAACTCTCTCCTGTTCAAAGAACAGCGGTCTCTCAAATGCTGCGTTCCTTCCTATATATAAAAGAAGAGGAATAAATTTTTTCCGCTCGTGAGCCGCTTGTGTCAAAAGCGAATTTCCGCGAGCACCCTCTCACGGCACACCCATTTTCAGAATGGGTGTGCTACAGGGGCGCTTGCAAAAATTCACTTTCGACACGCGCGTCTCACTCACGGGCTGTATTTTTGTAGCTTCTTATATAAGATAAAATCCAACTATTCCGCAGCAAAACACGAGGCTGTTGCACAAGGATAGAAGCCAGTGCAGTAGCCCTTTTTCTTGCTCTCTCGGCACAAAGATGTGGAAAACCAGTGTCAAACGATCAAAATATTGAAAACATAACGTTAAAGCAAAAGACCAGAGTTGTAAAGCCTTTTGCTAAATAACTCTGGTCTTTTTTGTTGGGGCGTGTGCAACAGCCCCTCTTTGTTCTTATTTTATCTGCGGTGTATCCTTTCGCTGCCGGGAGGATCTCAGATATTCCAGCAGCGTCTGGCTCACCACAGAGCTTTCCGTCTTGGAAAGCGCCAGCCTCACTTCCTGTTCCAGCTCCCGGATAGCATTGGTCAGGCTGGGCTGAGAAATATAGAACTGCTGCACTGCATGGCTGATGGTGCCGGTGCCGGCAACAGCCGTGACATAGCGGAGTTGTTGAAGGGTCACGGCAGTTTCCTTTCGGCGTGTTTTTTCTATCCTCCCGCAGAGCCGCCAAAAACGCAACGTATTTTCTTCTTTGAAATACCAAACGAACATTGCCGGCATATCCAAGATACGTTTTACCCGTCCTGCAATTTCCCTTATAATAGCACCGCAGTCTTGAAACGGCTGCAACATTCCCATATCACAAAGGAGGCTTTCCGGTATGGGACAACGGCAAAGTGAGATCATCAAAAATCACATGGAAGTCTACTGGCACGACTATGCGTCGGCCAGCAAGGGCGTTCCCATTACCGAGGCGGGGCTTGTGGAAAAAGCCTCCGTCATTGGACGCACCGGGCTGATGCTGCTGGAATGCGGCACCGGCGCATGGCGTGTCCGAAGCTCCATGAACACCCTTTCGCGGGAGCTGGGAGTCACAACAACAGCGGACATCGGCCTGTTGTCCATTGAGTTCACCTGCTTTGACGGTGACCAGTGTTATACCCAGTCACTCTGTCTGACAAATACGGGCGTGAATACCTCCCGACTGAACCGACTGGAGCATTTCGTCAACGACTTCGACCGGGAAGGAAAATTTATGACCGGCGAAGAACTGCACAGCCACCTCGATGAGATCGAGCGCATCCACGGCTTGTATTCGCCCATCGCACTGGGCTTTGCAGCTGCACTGGCCTGCAGCTGCTTCACCTTTCTGCTGGGCGGCGGCATTGTGGAAATGCTGTGTGCCTTCTGCGGTGCAGGCATCGGCAACTTTGTACGGTGCAAGCTGACAAAGCACCATTTCACCCTGTTTCTGGGCATTACGGCGTCGGTCTGTTCAGCAAGCCTCGTGTATGCCATCCTGCTGAAGCTGGCCGAGGTGCTGTTTGCCGTATCGGCGCAGCACGAGGCGGGATATATCTGCTCCATGCTCTTCATCATTCCGGGCTTTCCGTTCATTACCAGCGGCATCGACCTTGCCAAGCTGGATATGCGCTCTGGGCTGGAACGTCTGGCCTACGCCGTCCTCATCATTCTGGTGGCAACCATGACGGCTTGGATCATGGCACTGCTGCTGCATTTGCAGCCGGTGCAGTTCCCTGCCCTGAGCCTGACACTCCCGGAAGAGATCGTGTTCCGGCTGCTGGCAAGTTTTGGCGGTGTGTTCGGCTTTTCGCTCATGTTCAACAGTCCCCGGAACCTGGCAGTCTGCGCCGCCCTTATCGGTGCGGTAACGAACACGTTCCGGCTGGAGCTGGTGAGCCTTGCGGGCTTTCCGCCCGCTGTTGCAGCGTTTCTGGGCGCACTGCTGTCCGGACTGCTGGCCTCCTGCCTGAAGAGCGCCGCCGGTTATCCCCGTATCTCCGTCACCGTGCCGTCCATCGTTATCATGGTACCGGGACTGTATTTCTACCGTGCCATCTATAATCTGGGCATCCTGTCTCTGATGGACTCCGCCACATGGTTTGCAGATGCCATTCTCATCATCGTAGCACTGCCGTTAGGGCTGATCTTCGCCCGTATTGTCACTGATAAGACTTTCCGTTATTGCACCTGATGTGCAGCATTTCCATTCTCCCATATAAGGCAAAACGCAGCGAATCTTTTAACGGTTCGCTGCGTTTTGTTTTGCTGTGATGCACTTATAAAGGGAGTTCGTTTACAGGGCGTTTACTCGCCGTAAACGATCTTGGTAGCAGTTTCCACATGGCGTTCCAGCCGGTCGGCAAAGTGTTCCAGCGGCAGAAAAACGCCAAGTTCATCGTAGCGGGTTCCGCCGTCCTTGAGCGTATCCTGTCCATAGTAGACCACGGAACGGGGCAGTGCGTGCTGCAGCTTCATCTGGATATCCCAGACGGTGGAGTAGGCCTCCGCTTCCGTTACCTTCTGCTTCACGGTGTCCGGCAGTTCGTAGATCAGCAGCAGCCCCAAATGCTGGTTGTAGTGGTACTCCACCACATCCATCGATCCTTCGTCGTAGCCGTGATACTTGCAGTAGCCGCTGGCAAGGTACATTTTTACCTTTTCCTGCTTCTGGAACACCCGGATGAACCGGTCGTATACTTTGCTGCTCACGGCAAATTCGTTGTTCGGCAAAAGAACGCCGGCATCATCCGTCAGGATCACCGGGTTCGGCTGACCATCGGCGTTGAATTTGAACGGGATCAGGGCAGCGTTCCGTAGCAGGTCAAACATACTGTGCTGGCAGATCGCCATCAGAAAGGCAGACAGATCCTTGTTCTCGTAGGCATTGAACAGTGCTGCGGCAAACTGCTGTGCACTCACGGCCGGCGCATCCAGTACGTCTGCCATGTCCAGCGAGTCGTTGAAGGTATCCATCAGGCGTCGGCAGGCTTCTGGATTTTTCAGGATCTCCCCGAACAGTGCCTCTGCCTTTTCTTCTCTTGAAAATATCGTTGCCATCAAAAAGACCCTCTTTCTGTTTATTTCCAGCTACCTATTATAGATTCATAATGCCCCACTGTGAAATACTGCTTTCATATTGCTGCTATATGCAGAACACTTTTTACACATTTTCCAAGTGCCCGGATAATGGACACTGCAATCATGAAATTGCACGAGGGAAATGTTTTTCCTTCTGCTCGCATTGCGAGTATCTGTGGTTCTAATTCTTTGATTTTGGTATATTTTCTGGACATAACAAAACCTCCTCGTGTAGTTCTATTATCCTACACGGGGAGGTCTTTTGTCTATTGTCTACTTTTTACGGACCGGTTCAGCCTTTTGGCTAAATAACTCTGGTCTTTTTGTTGGGGCGTGTGCAATAGCCCCGTTTTATCATTTTGAATAATAGGTTTTAGATACAAGATTCCCGAATTTTTGCAAGATCACTGTTCAGAAGCGTTTCATGTTCCAGAAGACCATGCTGCACAGCAAGCAGAAATTCCTTATTATTATGAAGAATCTTATAGGCTCTGCGGTAAAGTTCTTCCAGTTTTGCTGACTTGATGGCTTCATTATAAGAAAGTCTCTGCTCAGACATTCTGTTGTCCCCTGATTCAATTCCTACGAAGCCACCACCTGCAAAGTGACACTGCCAAATATCCATGAGCTTATCTGCTTGCTCTATATCGGCTGATGCCTGAATATCCATAACACCATAGATCAGAGACACACCCGCTCTGCCTGCCAATGTTTTGGTTACTTCATCCAGAAATTCCTCCTCATTTTGTGCATAAGTAGCACAGCCATTTGCCATACCACCAATTACACCTTGGCTTCCGCGAACCGTGACAATTCCAATGCTTCCGGGGTGAAGAACTTCTCCGACCACTGCATGGGCTGCTTCATGTACTGCAATCTTCTGCAACTCTGAGGAGTCAGTTTCCTTATCCGTTTTTTGGAGTTTATATACCACCTGAAGAAGAGCTTCTATGATATCTTCCTTCTGGATGTGCTCATGACTTTGGTAGACACTATTCAGCGCAGCAAGGTTCATTACCGTTTCCAGTGTAGCACAGCTTACCTTGGGCATAGCCTTGACGATATCTGAGATCAGCACATCCTCTGCCAAATCTTTATCCCTGAGATAGTAGCTGACAATGTTCTCTGCATTCTCTCCAATCGGAGGTTGCAGATAGATCACATAATCAAATCTACCCGGTCTCAACAGGGATGGTGGCATATACCTTGTATCGTTAGTAGTAGCAATCACAAAAAGATCTGTGTCCTTTGCATCATCAATACAGGCTTGCAGACAAGCCCATTCCGGCGCATAGGGAGAATTCGATTCTACATAGAGGTTCAAATCTTCTAGGAGCAGTATACTAGGTGCTTCCTCCTTTGCCATAACAAATACAGCCCTCAATTCATCCAGAAAACTGTTTTCCTGACTGGTTTTACGAAAAACAAAAGGCTTCCGTTCAGATTCTTCTATCAGGATAGATGCCAGCAGACTTTTTCCCAGACCAGGATCAGATTCCATCAGCAGCCCTCTTGGAATAGAAATGCCCTTTCTTTTATAAACCTCCGGTCTTTTTAGAATATCCAGAATCTGACGCAGAATGTCTTTCGTAGATTCGTAACCGATCACTTTTTCATCAAACTTATCCATTGTGCTATCCCCTTTTTTATTTACCTATTTTAGCTCGTTTATTTTGCACCATTTGACCTTTTGCAGTTATCGGAACGCTTCCGTATCGAACGATATCATCGCCATACAATGCAGCTTCTCTTGACTGCCTCATTTGGATATTATTTTGAAGCATCTCGTCGAACTCAGATTTCCACTGATTTGTTACTGACACGAGCATTTTTCTCTCAGCTTCCCACTGAATATGAAACATATTCTGTGTTTGAAACGATACTGCACAAACTGCAAAATGAATATGTACATTAAATCTATCCGCATGAATTCCATAGGCTGTAATATAACCGTTCTTCGCATAGATACTTGCTATTCTTTCTGCCAGAGATACTACATCCTGTGGCAGAATACAATCCGTTGCCGCGAAAGAAACAATGCGGTGTTTTGCAAACTGCGGAATACCTTTATGTCTTCTCCTGACTTCAAAAAGCATCAGATGAAAAACTGAACTCGGATCACACAAATATTCATTGGGAATCATCGCTGGCTGACAACCTGCCAAGGTATTTGTTATAGTATTCGCTCTTTGACTATCTTCTGCTGTTTTATCTAATCTAAGAATATATTGTAGTAACCGTTTTAAATCTTCCAAAGTTTCATACTTCTCATTTTTGAGTTCGATATAACACATATCTATGAACCTCCTCTTTTATCCCTTCCAGATCTTTTTCACTCGCATAATATCCAATATTAGATATAATTTCATCAACAAGGTCTGCATCTATTTTGGTAAAATAGATTGCGCTCTTAAATACTTCTGTGGCATTTTTACCAGTTTCATCCATTCTCTGTTGTAAATGAACTTTATCTTCATCTGTCAATCGTATACTAAAGATATTTCCCATTATAAGCACCTTCTTTCTATTCATATATTTCATAAAGATAAATTAATATCATTGAAAATATAGATGAGAATTTATAGAATAAAATATTATTTATGACGGCATCCGCCTCCCCCTCCTAGCAAGAATAGCCAAATGTATATACACTACACATTCGGCCATTCTTGTGCGACCGTTTGTACTACAACTATTCCATTCGGCCGCTTTATTCTAATGTTAGTGCCTTTAATAAAGATCAACTTCTACCTTCCTTCTGCTCCATGCATTATTTAGCATTAACACTGGATTATCTACATGTGCATTCCTCTATCAAACATTATTTTCAAGCAACAGAAAACCCACATGGAGTCATTATCCATGTGGGCATTTTTCGTATTACCATCCAGTAGCTTTCATATGAGCTTCCTGCACAATATATTCTTGTACTGCTCTCTTAGGAATTTTCCAAACTCGACCGATCCTCATAGCTTTTATTTTTCCCAACTTCAAAAGCTTATAGGTGGTGTTCATACCACATCCCAGCATATCGGCAACTTCTTCCGGGGTTATCAGAGTATCATAATAATCAAACATAACGGCAAATCCTCCTTTGATGGTTTACTATACTGTTGCCGAATGTCAAATCATACCAGATACAGAAAAAGGGCGACCACTTGCGTGATCGCCCTGAATTTATGTCAAAAAGCTATTATGTGTCTCTTGTTCCTACACTTTCAAAAAAATTTTGCTTGAAAATTCCCATTTTCTTGATATTAGGGAGCATTTAACGCTCATTTTTTTCGGAAATGTAGGATGTATATTTAACTCTTTTCTGGGCTCCACCCAATCACCAGTTTATTTCTTTCAATAAACTGAAGCTTCATATATTTCAAATAATCTCCATTCGCTTTTTTCGGTATCATCTTATCAAGCTCGAATAGTGTAATTGGAGCTTCCATTGTCTCAGGTTGATCCAGCATTCCAATTATATAGTCAGATAGTGCTCGAATTATCTCAGGACGTCTCTTTATTTTTTTCAGTTCCAACAACGTATCTTCTGATATTCCAGATTCAAATTCAATTTGATTTTCATTAATATAACTCGACAGATATGCAAACATTTTTTTGAGAATCTCTGCACTATCTTTTGTTTCATTTTTCACCGCGCTATATAGTAGCACACAAAAGCACGTATTATATAGCGGAATACACCATTCGGAAAAGAAAGCCACGCCTTCTTCATATATATTTTTCCACTTTTGTACATCATCTTCTCTCTGCGCTGTAGTTACCAAATTTCCATATATATCATTTGAAATTACCTCTTTCCATGTTGTAATATCCTTTCCTTTTTTTATAGCATTCAATGCCTCAAAAGCTATATCCACCAGTTCTGCTCGGTTAAGAATATTGTTGCATTTAAAAATATTGTCCAATCTAGTTACTGATTCTCTATCGAAGAAAGCCGTTCCCATTGTATTATAAACCTTGACCACATTATTCCACAGGCGCATCACAAGTTGTACTCCAAGTGCTTGCTCAACTCTAATTCTAATATACAATCGGTCAGCCGATGTTAGTTTATCTTCTTTCCTCAATTCAATGAGATCTTTATATGTTTCTACGATTCCTACAATCACTTTTTTTGCAATTTGATCATTAGATTGTCCGCTCTCTGCTTTGTTATGCGTTTCCTGCGCCTCTTTTATTATACTAATTTTTTCAAGGCTCTTGCTTTTTCTTCGGAATACAGCCGCTACGTCCAAATCGCTTAATTTAAGCCCTTTTACTTCCCGCTCACCCTCTCGGAATTCACTAGGTCCTTCTACAAAGAACCCATTAAAGTATGGCATAAGTTCCAATTTCTTATTTATGCCCTGAATACTTGTATTCAAAGCATGATTTCCTGACGACTTTTTATTTTTCTTTTTTGTGTCTATGCTTAAAGAGCCATTATCTTCTCCGTTTTTATTAATAATAATTTTACCCGGTTGAAAGTTATAAACCTTATTTTGAATCAAGTAATCCATCCCTGCAATTACACCGTCTTTTACATTATTTTTATCAGATTCAAAATAAGTATATTCTACTGCATCATATGCGCTTATAGGATTTCCCTTTCCAATTAATTCGCGCAACTGGCAATAAAAGTATACAACTGCATTTTTCTTAAAAAATTCCAGCCTTCCATCAAAATAATTAAGGGAGCCTGAACATATAACTCCAAACGCCATCGATGGCCTGTCTTCGACCAAGGGATCAAACAACTCATACGCGCTTTTCCCCACCCAGTCAACTAGATTTTCCTGCTTTGGCATTTTTCGGACGTCTGGCATATCTAATCGAAAACTGTACCTTAAGATACTGTCGGCGACATTGCACCGCCGTATAAAGTCGTTCACTAACTTCTCCGCTGCTTCATCCTGCTTTTCTTGATTTTTCTTCATTCGTATACCTCAGTTATTTTAAATATTATATTTCATGCAGTTTTTCAAGGCAAACTCATTCATTTAATTCATTATATCATATATAGTTCTTTTTTCAATAACATTCTATCGTTTAAAGAAGCACTTCTACCTCTTTGTTGCGATTTAGCTCAAAAAAGACTATCCTATGGTCACCGGAAGCGCTCCGGGGTCTGAGCCAAGCAAAACAAGGCTCACTCGATGCCTAACACACATAACCGGCAGGAGGTATAACGATGATCTACAATATAGCATAGCCCTTGAGGCACCGGCACCTTGCTACGAAGGAAACGTAGCAGTTGATCCTTGAAAACTAAATATAGAAAAAGGGAGATGTATGGCATGAGTATCTATCAAGCGCCGCAAGTTCCGCAGCCAGCTGTCACATTTGGAGGTGGCAATTATGTAGATTTATCGACAGTAAACATGCTGCAGGCGCAAAACGCTGCTCTGCAGCAGGAAAACGTTGCTCTGAAAAGTGCGAACCAGTCTCTACAGCAGCAAAGGGCGAATCCGCTTTGTAAAGCAGCTAATCGCGCCTACCTGCGAGAATTCACCGCATATAAAACAGAGAGTCTCGTAGAATTTCCCGACGGAAGGTACCACCTTGTTAAGGAAAACCCTCTTGGTGAACTCTACAAGGTTGTCAAGCCCGTGTCAGACTGTACAGAATTCTCTGCTCGATATGCGATCGATCCACGGGACGGCTCTACGAGTATTGAAGTCCGGTACAGACTTCCTAACGGAACTCTTTCAGGCTTCCGTGTTGCCGATGACAAATTTCAGCAGAACGCTTTGATTCAAGGATTTTACAAAAGTGGCGGCACACTCCGCTGTGGAAAAGATGGTCCCCGGTTGTTTTATATGCTCGTTGCGCAGCTTTTGAGTAAGCAGGAGATCTATTTTCAACCTATACCCGGGTGGAATATCAACGCCTCAAGATGGTTTTTCAAAGAGTCGGCAGGACGTGAGGCACCGCTGGATAGTCCGATTCTTCGTCCTGATGCTCTGACATCCGAAGACCAGATGATGATGGCCGCGGTCATCGGATTATCCTTCTTGAAGACACGTCTTCCTGAAGACATGCAGCCGACTAAGCCGTTTGCTGTGATCTCTGAGAGTTTTTCGATCACAACAGAGATCACTCTCAATTGCAAGCTCGCCGAGCTTAAAAAGCAGCTGAACCATCATCGAGACGACTTGCTTATCCATGTCCGTGGTGGATTTGCGTCCAACCGGTATCAGAAAGCTACGAATTATGATTACCTCTCCGATGAAGCCGAGAAGGGAAGCGCGAGTCGTTCGATCTACATTGTTCAGGCAAAAGAATTGACGCCGGAGATTCGTGAGCATTGCATTCCGATCCAGTTAAATCCGGCAGAGGCTTGCTCCGCTACTACCGGTGTAGATTCTGTAACATGGAATGATTTGATTTCCTTGGTAGAGGGCAATCCCAACGAATTTGATTCCCGCGTGTATCGCGCATATAAGGAGGAACGTGACAGAATGGAAGGATCAAGTTTTTGTCAGGAAATTGCCGTTTTACGTGCTGTAAGCGAAATCATTTGCTGGACGTTTTCTCAAAAAGCGTCTTTTTCCGAAGAAAAGGTTCGAGATGCTTATAGAACCGCCTTCGATCACTATCCTTCCCGGTGGGATTCTATGCTAAACACAACCGCATCGGATTGCTTCCGCAATGCCCTTTATGCAGCTGCACGCGAACAGACCATCCGATTCCGGGACATTGGTGATTTAGACGAGACTTATTGCAAAGAAAAGGAGGTACTATATGATGAGTATAAGCTCTATCTCACCCTTGATCTTGTGAAACGTTTGGTCGCAAAGCGCATGCCGGAATTTCTTACATCTGACGTTCTGGCTCAGTTGACTGAAGCTGGCATTCTTTCGAGCTCTATCGTAAAGACGCTCACGCTCTCTACCGGGCATTCCAAAAATGTCAGGCTTCGATCAATTAATCGCAGCTTTGTGAATGGATATGGTCGTCGTGACATTACAACTATTTCAACCTAAAGGAGGTTATCTTATGATTTCAAGGCCAGAAATCCAGGCATTCCTTGGCACGTATCAGGAAGGTGCTGAAAAATTCCCGGTCCACCTTCAACTTCACCCCGGAGTTGATCCTTCCAGTATATTCCTTACTGGATCAAGCGGCAGCGGAAAATCCACGGCGGGGCAATGCATGGCAATTCAATTCGCTAAGCAAAGAACCCCCTTGCTCGCATTGGACCTTGGACACACTTTGTCGCCTGATCACATTTGCCCACCGCTGTCCTCTGAATTTGAGGCACTGGCAATCAGGCATGATCTCTACAATGAACCTGTGGCCACCGACATTCTCAATCCTAAACCTTGTGGAAGCAATACAGAGTCCCCCTATGACACGGCCTATGGTCTTTGCCAGATCATTGGACAAAATAATCGTTTTGGCCCTGCTCAAATCGCATCGCTCACAGCCGAGGTCAAAACGATTGTGGAGCGCCGGGAAATTTGTCCCCATATCTTCCCAAGCATTCTTAAGGCATTGAAAAGTTCCACTTCTGCAAATGTCCGCATGTTGGGAAATCGACTGGAGCCGCTTCTCCAGCATGATGTGTTTGAACGCCGCCAAAACGGAAGCTTTTCCCTTCCGATTTCGCCTCATATACATATTTTTGATGTGAGCAGCTATCCTGATACAATCAGGACTACCTTGGCAGAACTTCTGTTGTACGATTGGTTTCGCTCCGCTCGTGCGCTGCAGATTCCCATCGTTATCATGGTCGATGAAGTGCAGAATCTCAGGCTTGGTCGCGGCACGATTCTGAACCGAATTATCACAGAAGGCCGCAAGTTTTCAATCGGTTCTATTCTAATCTCACAATCTTTGAAGGGCTTTGCTCCAGATGAGCAGTTGGCGTTGAGTCAGACTGGAACCAAGCTTTTCTTCAAACCGCCGCTCACGGAAATTCGAGCCTGTTCCGAGATGCTAGCCGAACCAGTTCGGCGTTCCGGAACGGTCGAGCTTCTTAAAAAGCTGAAGGTCGGTCAGTGCCTTCTGTTATCCGATTTCACGTACATCGGAGACTCGCTCCAACCCAGCTCCGACTGTATTCAGGTAAGCATCAACTTTCCGACATCTATTATTGAATAAACAAGTAGGAGGATTTGTCATGAACATCCCAGATGGATTTTTTAACGATCCTGTCTCCCTAGAGTATTCTGATCTGCTATCAACTATGAGGCCCGCCATCTATTTTACAGCGCCTCCATGTTGCCACTCCGGCGATTGTGGATACATCGATTGTAGTGCTATCACGCTGCGTGACCAGAGTCAATTTTTTAACTACGGCTATGTCGTTCCCCCTTTAAACGCCCAATATGAGGAAGTACAACCTGATTTACATTCTTTGGAGCGTTATGACTTCTCAAAGGAGCCAGATCTTCCCTGGTACCCTTAATCGCCCTTTAAGAGTCCTATATCTCAAAAAGATATGCTTATTATGAAAAGCCACCTGTGCTTTCCATCAGTTTATGAAAGGAGAGAAAAATTATGGTTAATAAGCCGCAGGATTTTCTTACACTAACAGGTGCCGCACGTCGTGCACGGAGCGAAGGTTATGATATAACATACCACAGTCTCCGCAACCTCGTAGCCGCCGGTTACATAAGTCACGTACCGAACGGATCACGTATCTACATCTTTTACCCAAATTTGGTAAATTTCATCCAGAATGGTCTCACAGCTGAACAGAGCCTGGAGTACCAGCTCTCCCGCGCCCGTAACTAATTCGACCATCCGCCCTCGGCATCCTCCAAATGCCGGGGGCATTTTTGAAGCAAGTTCAAAGCAATAGGAGGTTCAATTCTATGTTCTGTGAAAATTGCGGTCATCAAATCTCAGATACCGCTAAATTCTGCTCTGCCTGCGGTCATCCCGTTGGCACAGCGCCATCCCCCGGTGCAGTAGCTCCACCTGCCGTTCCAGCCAAACGAGAATCGCCCCGGCTGAAAGCCTCGTCTGGCAATGGCAGCATCACACGAATGTCCGGAACACGCCGGAAGCCATGGCTGCTCCGAATGCCAATCCCTGATCCTCACACCGGAATTACAGTCATGAAGGCTGTTGGCACCTACGTCACCCGTGAAGAAGCAGAAGCTGTCCGCGCCGAAATGATGAAGCGTCCGGCCACACCCTATCAGGACTCTACCCTGCAGGACTGCTTCCGGATGTTCAAAGAGTCCCGTGAATATAAGGGCCGGTCCGATAAGGCTCGCGAGCTCTATGACATTGCGTGGAAATATCTCCGTCCGCTGTGGCACTTCAAAATTGCCGCCCTCTATGCGCAGGACTTTCAAAACATCTTAGACAAGATGGCCGATAACGGCCTGTCTCAAAGTATGTTGGAAAAAGAGCGTACTCTTATCAGTAAGCTGTATCGCACAGCCATTGGCTGGCGTGTCGTGGATGCCAACCTTGCATCTGTCCTGAAAGTCGAAGGACGCAAATCTCCGGAACGCGAGATTTTCACGGACGAACAGGTGACGCTGATCCTGAGCCAGAAGAACACGCCCACCGGGCAGATGGTAATTGCTCTTCTGGCCTGCGGAGTGCGTATCTATGAGCTGCTGCACTTCAAACACGAAGATTTTCACCGCACGGAATCCGGTGCTTATCTGATCGGCGGCTGCAAGACCGAAGCCGGACGCAACCGCATCATTCCCATTCTCGACTTTGGCATCCCGGTTTTTGAACATGCGTATGCCACCTCTGTGGAAAACGGTCCGCTCTTTCCCAATGGAAAAGGCGGTTTCTGGAATGAAAAGAACTGGCGTAATCGCAAGTTCTATCCTTTCCTGGAGGAAATCGGCATCCAGCCGAATCCTTACGACGAAAATGGTAAGCGCAAACCGGAGTTTGCCGGGAAGCTTGCCACCTATACGCCCTACACCACCCGCCATACCTACGCCAGCCTTTGTGACCGCGCAGGCGTCAACAAGGATATCCTGAAACGCGCTGTCGGGCACACGCCCAAATCCAAAACGTTAGATGAAGTCTATCTCCATCCGAAAGCGACCCAGATGATCGAAGCATTTGATAAGGCCAATCAGCTGGTCAATGATGAAGTTCTGACCACAACGAAGGCATAACAACTTCAAAGAGAAAAGCTGCCGATCCGTGAGAATCTTTCTCTCATGGATGGCAGCTTTCTTTTTTTGTTTGCACAATCTGTGTCAGGTCTCATCGCTTCATTCTTATTTAAAATTCAGCGGTGGAACTTTCTCCATCAGATCCTCCACGTTGCAATTCAGCGCACGCGCAAGGCGAAGCAGCGTTTCTGCTTGTGCTTTGTTGATGTCCTTCTGTCGCTGTTCGTACTGCTGGATGGTACGCACAGGCACATCAGCCTGTCCTGCCAGTTCCGATTGGCTCAATCCGGCCAATGTGCGCATGGCTTTCAGGTTTGTTTCCGGCTTTGCCGCACGGTACAACTCGTTCATCTTGTCTGCAAACTGCCGTACATCCATCTCGTGGTAGGGCGTATACAGCAGCCGCACCGCCGTGATGGGCACCGCCTGCTCAATCTCTGCAAAACGCAAACTGGTCAGCCACTGGTAATAGGCAAGAGCCCAGCCTGTCCAGTATTCCGGGCTGCGGTCGTAGGCATACGAGGGTTTCTGCATGGGCACGACTTCGCCCGCCTGCTCCAGTACAGCGCGGGCAAGTTCTACACCGGACAAGCCCACCAACACAGAACAATCCCCCTGCTCGAACCGGGCAGACAGTTCACTGGTCACAAACCACTGCCATGCCGTCTCCAACGGATAATGCAGATCGTTGACAAGATAATCCAACATCCGGGCAAGATTTTTCTGTGCAGCAGAAAGATAGCTTTTATCGTAAGCGTGGATCATTGGGCTTCATCTCCTCGTCGAGAATCGTGGTAATATAAAGGTCTCCCCTCTGACGGCGGTTGCGCTCCACGTCAAGATATTGGCGGCGGGCTGTCTGGTCACGGAAGGCCTTTTTCTTATACCATTCTTTAGAGTCTGCGGTCTCATAGCCGAGAAATTCCAGCTGTTCAAAGGCCGCTTTGCTTTTCAGCACGAACTGCTGCCCCAGCTTGCCCAAGCGCATGGCATTGCACAACTGGCGGTAAGAGATTGCGCCGTTGATAAAATCAGATGCAAAGGAAAAATAGCTGTCCTCTGCCCTGTAGCCAATGATGATATCTGCAGACTTATAGTCGAGGTGAAAAGTGTTCATCAGGTATTCTTTGGCTTCTGCGGCCAGCGGGGCAGAAGTATCGAATTCGCGGTTCTCCAAAAGAATCGTCAGCCAATGCAGCATCGTGTAACCGGGAGCGTTCAAATCCAGAATGGTCAAACCGTCGCATTCGATTTTATACCGGTTAGCGTAGCCATTGTGGTCGATGCCAACGCCCCACTTTTTACCCTAAAAGCACTCTTGCTCTGCGCTGTACCTCTTTTTCGATCATCTTCAAGCGATTTGGCGGCAGATTATAACGTGTCGCTCTGCGGTCAAAATGGAAATCCAGCAGCTTATGGAGCATTGTACGGTGACGAGGTTTCATTGCACTCTTTGCAGCTGCAAAGAAATCATCGTATGCAAGCGGAAGCAGTGTGCGGGCATATTCATCAAATGCTTTCTGGTTGTCCCAAAGATCCTTTCCGCCCAGACTGAACAGCGAGTTTCCGTGGTCAAACAGCGGTGCGGGTGCCGCAATCGTGTTGGTCTTATTATCTACCAGCACACCAAAATTTCCATAGTGGCGGTCAGTGTTGCAGATGATCGCATCAAAGACCAGCATATCTTCCAGCGCATCCACAAAGTTCTGACCTAACGTCTGATAATACGCAAAAATTGCTTTTATTCCACCTTTGGACACAAGCTGTCCGATGGGAATATAAGAATACTCTTTGCTGGTGAACAGCTCACACTTGGAACAAAGCGTCTTTTTCAGGTCTTTCGTCAGAGTGTAGCGAATTGCATTTACACCCATTGCCTGCGCAACTTGATAGGCGTACAGTTCCGAGTACGGTTCAAACCCCAGATTGCTGAACCCTGACGTACCCCCTTTATAAAGGTAGATTTTTCCGTTTTGTCTGCGCCAGCATTTTGGCAGCATCCCGTTGGTCGAGAACTCCGGGCAGGACGCAAGCGAAGTTCGTATGCTGCTGCCATATCCTGTAAAGGCGATTGCTGCCAGCACCTGACTGAATCGGTTATCGTAAAGATTTACTTTTTCAAAAGTATCCCCGGAACCCTCTGCATCTACCCAAAAGCAATCATTGAGTGAAAGTCCTTTGCAGACGGTGATAATTCCCAGCGGACGATTCAAAGAAAGCCCCACCTTAGAGAGCAGAGCATCTACATACGCTCGGTTCTTCGGAATTGTGCGATGCCGCAGCCAGCGTTCTACACCATCTTCTGATACAGTCAGGTTCAAAGGTAAAAAGGAACGGTTTTCTTCGTAGACCTTTATAATATGGAGGTCAGTATCTGCACTGTCCATGTTTGCTTCAAAGGTAAGCAGTGGCAAATCAAAATGCCTGATGGTGTAGCGCACAGCGATTTCTCCTTTCATCCATGATCTTTTTCTTTATTATACGGCATCAGAATCCGAATGAAAAGCACCGTCGTCATTCTGCACAAAATTCAAGGATAAAATTTTATACCCCAAAATCTGCAAAAATCGGGTTTTCAGAGCCATTTTGCCGTTCCTCTCCGAATTTTGCTACAGATCTGCTACAAACTTGCTACAAACGACTGAAAAGGGGGCCTCCTACACGTTTCATTATCAATATGCAAAAGTGAATCCGTTTCATTTTTGCATATCAAAAAGCACGTAGGTACAAGAAAAGGCCGCTTACCTTTTCAGGTAAACGGCCTTACGTTTGGTGGAGCATTGTCCACAGCACTCGAACCCAACACTTCCTCACGGGTGACCGTCTTGGCATCGTCCGTGAAGTTGAAGTTGAGTACGACCCGGTCATCAAAGACGTAGACCGAGTTGACAAAGGTATCAATGATCTGCCGCTGGTGTTCCGTGCT